>JAFQFY010000079.1 GCA_017398485.1 Clostridia bacterium | reverse complement strand
GGATGTTACCGGTGTTATCAGCCTGCCCGAAGGCACCGAGATGTGCATGCCCGGCGATAACGTCGAGATGGATGTCGAGCTGATCACCCCCATCGCTATCGAAGAGGGCCTGCGTTTCGCTATCCGTGAGGGTGGCCGTACCGTCGGTTCCGGCGTTGTCTCCGCGATCAACGGCTAATTCCGTTTTCGCCAACAACCCTAAATAGCATAAAAAGTCCGCTTCTCGAAAGAGGAGCGGACTTTTCTTTTGCCATGACATAATAATTTGCCATGACATAATAATAAAAAGGGAGATGGCCGACAGCCATCTCCCTTTTTATTATTAATTACGCACAGGCGTAAACGCGCTTGGCGTCTGCCTTCTCTCGCGCTTGCTCGAACGCCGCCTGCGTGCGCAAAATCTCGCGGCGACGGCGACGACGCTCAAACTTGTTGCGCGCGCAAACGCGGTCGCGGTGCAACACCAGCGCACTGCCGCCCAGCACCACGAGTTGCATCAGCGTCAACAGAACCGACAGCGTGAGCGTCGCACTGTAATTGATCACACCGGCAAACGCGGCGTCCAACACCGCCACCAGCAGAGGTGCGAGCGCAAGCTGACGGGTCGCGCCATAGTGGCCTTTGATCAGCATCAAGGCGGCCGTGACCGCCAGCAAAGCATCCATACTATACGATAAAATCATATTCATTTCTCCTTTATTTTAAGTTCGGAACGAAGAGCCGAACAGATGTTCTATATTCATTATAGCACCATATTCATAAAAATCAAGTGTTTTTTACAAAAAATCGAAAAAATGTTCGATTTTTGTTCGGGAAACAAAAAATCCCACCCCGGAGAATGTCCGAGGTGGGAGGGTTGATAAGAATTACAGGAACGAAATTTTGTAGACGTTGCGGTAGACCTCCTGTGGCTCGAGGGTGTGCATCGGCGTCTTGGTAGCGAGGTCGTCGACCTTGCCGTCCACCGAGGGAAGGCCGGTCCACGGCTCGATGCAGACGTAGGGTGCGTCGGTCTTGGGCGCGTGCCACAGTCCGACGTACGGCATGTCGGGATAGGATACGCGCACCGCGCGCTTGCCGCCCTCGCACTGCAAGGTGACCGTCTTGGCGGTATCTTGCAGGAAGATGGCGTCGCGGTCGAACAGATCGTGGCGCATATGCAGGACCTTGCCGTCTTCCAGAGCGAACGGCTCAGCTTTTTCAACATAGAAGCAGGTATCGCTGAAGCAGATGCGCTTGGCGTCGCACGCCTCGTCGAACTCGACGAAGTAATCCTCGAACGCCTTGCCCTCTTCGAGCGGCAGATTGAAGCCGGGATGACCGCCGACGGCGAAGTACATAGTCTTGTCGTCGAGGTTGCGCACGATGAGCGCGATGCTCAGGTCCTCGCCCGACAGGGTATAGGCAATGTCAAAGGTGAAACGGAACGGATAGATGGCGAGCGTCTCGGCGTTCTCGGTCAGGCGCAACGTGATCGCGGCGGTATCCTGACGGATCACCTCGAACTCTTGGTGACGGGCAAAACCGTGCAGATTCATCTCATACGTATTGCCCTCGAAGGTGTATTTGCCGGTAAACAGGCGACCGCAGATAGGAAACAGGTTTGCCGCACGACCGGCCCAATAGGTCGGGTCGCCTTGCCACAGATATTCGGTATCGTCCTCAATGCGACGAATAGACTGCAATTCCGCGCCCATGCTGCTGATCTTGATTTTCAACTTGTCATTTTCAATGATGTATATCATGGTTGTCAACTCCTTTTTGTTTGGTGTTCACCAAACATTACCATAATAGCATAAGTTTATGCAATTGGCAACAAAAAAATACATAAGGCGGTGCAAGCGCACCGCCTTATGAGAGGATCACTTATACAGATTTTCCAGATAATCGAGGTTAACGAGCTTCTCCACAAGGTCCTGCATGACGAAGTAGTAGTGGTTGCTTGCCTCAAAGCCGATGCGAGAATCCTGCGCGCGCAGGGCGAGGGTTTCTTTGACCAGCTCGCGTTCGTTGGCGATGATCTCCAACAGCTTTGCGTTGTCCTTCGCGTCACGCGCCCGCACGAAGCGAATGTGGTTGTAGGCCGACGCCAGATGGCAGTAGCTTGCGCGTGCCATACAGCAGAACTCGGCGTACTTTTCGTCGTATTTGGCGGTGTCTTCCAGCATGTCGAGACCCTTTTTCCAACCCTCGCACATCAGGCGGTATTGGTTTTCAAAAGAATCCTCGGAATACGGGCCGCGCCAACGCTCCAGATGGTCGTAGGGGAAGCCGACCATGGAAGCGGTGCAACCCGTCGGCTCGGCGAAGAAGGGCGCGATCGGGCCGTAGGTGTGTGGGCCGAAATAAGCGACGTCCACGTGGAACGGATACTCGCGGAATGCCTCGCAGAACTGCTGTTGGGCACGGTAGACCACGTTTGCCGCCTCGCCGAACTCTTTGTTCAAGAACTCTTTGAGCGCTTCCTCATACGGCTGATCACCGTCGAGCAGATCACAGGCGTACGTGGTGATGGGAGAGGGACTGCCGCCCAGCGTCCAGGTGAGCATCATGTCGCGGATGCCGATCTCACGCAGGTTGGATACGTGTTCGCCGATGAGACCGAAGATCGGCACATACGGCATGGAGGACAGCTCCCAGCTGTTGTTGATCTGGATCTTCGCGGCAGGAACGATGCCGCATTGCTTGGCGGTTTCAAAACGGCGCACGCTGGTCTCGCTCGGGCCGATCTTGGACATGGTGTAGTCGATGACCGACACGTCGGTGCCGCCGCAGTTGAATTCGAGATGCTCTTCGCTCACCGAGATGATATACTGACCCTTGTCCAGCTTTTTGATCGCCTCAACATCCCAATGATCCGCGCCGGCGGCGAGGACGTTGCCCAAACGGGCACCCCAAGACCAGGTGTAGATCATGGGTTTCGCGTTGGGATTGCTGCGCTTGGCACCACGTGCGAGGGCGTTGTTCATGTCTGCCATGATGTCGGTGACGTCGCGGCCCTTGCAGCGCGGACACATATCCTGAATATGCTTACCGCGGCTGGCGCAGTTGGTGAAGTTTTCGGAATAGGTGATGGAGAAATATCCGGCAAGACCCGGCGCATTCTCAAATACATACGCCATAGCATCCTCGAGATACTGAATGACCTGCGGCACCGAGGGGCACAGGCAGGTGAAAGAGCCTTGCCGGATGCCTTTCAGCTCGGGATGCTGTTCGAAGAACGCTCCCGGCATCGGACGCGGTTCGTTGAAGTACAGATACACGCCGATGCCGTATTTGGCGGCGCGCTTGATGAGGTTGGACAGCGCCGTCAGACGCGCGCGGCGACCCTCGGCGTCGGTGTCCTCCGTCCACGGGTTCGGCGCGAGCTGGCTGAGCAGACCCTGGAACCAGATGCCGTTGATGCCGCATGCGGCATATTCGGCGAGCAGGGTGTCGGGGAAGGAATCCGCGCCGTCATTTTTAAGCGTGTCGCCGTATACCGCGAAATAGGAATACAGCATACGCAGGTGCTCCTGTTGCGGCTTCTCCGGCGTAAAGGTGGGCGCTTTTTTATATTTTTCCAGGAATTCGAACGCGTTTTCGGTCGGGATGGGATTGGCCTCAACAATTGCGCGGATCTCGTCGAGACGTTTCTCCTGTGCGGCGGTCAGCGGCATCACCAGACGGGGACGTTCCACCGTCGGTTTCAAGTGACCCATCTTCGACCACATGAAATCGTCCTCACGCAGAGTGAATTCGAGTTCGGCATCGGTCATGTTGGTCAAGGTCATGATCTGATCGTATTCGCACAAGTTCCAGTTGCAACGAATGATGGTCAAAAATCCGCGGCGGTCCCACGCGTCGGACACGGTCGGGTTGGGATTAAGTCCCATACGCTCAGCGACTGCACACACGTCGGCGACGGTGGCGTCGAGCGCCTTGGCGATGCGCTCGGGGGATACTAACCCCCAGTTGCGCCAGATCACCAAAAACGCCGGATCGGGGAAATAGGGGAACTTCGCCGGTTGTTTATCTACGGGATGGAAAACAGAATCCATAATTGCACGCTCCTAATCGATTGTCTATTGGATTATTTCTTGCGGAAGACGGCGATCTCGCTGAGATGATCCGCCGTGCGTTCACGGGCAACGCCCACCTGCATCAGGAAAGCACCGCTGTATTCTTTGCCGGTCGCCTCGTCGACGTATACGGCGGCCTCGTCGAGGCCTTGCAGTTTGACGCGCTTGGGTGCGACATAGGGCTTGCTGTTAATGACAAAGGTGTACAGCAGCACGGTGTTCTTGTCTTCGGCGATATATTCCCACGCTGCGAACGGCTCCTCGAATGGGCTGACCAAGCGATACAGATCGCCCAGCTGGACGACCTCGCGGTATTTTTTGTAGAACGCCACCTGCTCCTTTGCCGCCGTGATCTCGTCATCGGTCATCTTGGCAGGGTCGAGCTCATAGCCGAACTGGCCTGCCATCGCGACGTCGCCGCGCAGCTTAAACGGCGTGGCGCGGAAGGTCTGGTGGTTAGGACTGGCGGATACGTGCGCGCTCATGGCGATCGCCGGATACGCCATACTGGTGCCGTGCTGAATGTAGATGCGCTCCTCGGGGTCAGTGTCGTCACTCGTCCAGATCTGCGGCATATAATGCAAGATGCCGCAGTCAAAACGACCGCCGCCGCCGCTGCAGCCCTCAAACAGCACGTCGGGGAAACGAGAGGTCAGCGTTTCCATCACGTAGTACAGACCGAGCATATAGCGGTGGCGCAACTCTTGCTGGCGCTCGGGCGACAAGCCCTTGGAGCCGGCTTCGCTGATGTTGCGGTTATAGTCCCACTTGACGTAGGAGATCGGCGCACTGTTCAGTACGTCGGAGATGGTCTTGATGACGTGCTCACATACCTCGGGACGCGAATAGTCGAGGTTGAGGGTGTGGCGCCACTTGGTACGGGGACGACCCTCGACATGGATACACCAGTCGGGGTGTTTTTTGTACAGCTCGGAATTCATGCTGAACACTTCCGGCTCGAACCACAGGCCGAATTTCATATCCATGGCGTTGAGCTTGTCGCCGAGACCTTTGAGTCCGTTAGGCAGTTTTTTCTTATCGACGATATCCCAGTCACCGATCGGGCCGAGTTCGCCCAGGCGGTCGTTGTCAAACCAGCCGTCGTCGAGCACCAGCAGTTCGCAGCCCATCTCTTTGCCGCCCTTGGCGATCTCAAGCAACTTTTCCTCGGTGAAATCCCAATAGGTGCCTTCCCAGTTGTTGATGAGCACGGGACGGTTGCCGTGCTGATACTTGCCGCGCAACAAATGGTCGCGGTACAGGCGGTGGAACTTACGCGACATTTCGCCGAGACCGGCGTCGGAATAGACCATGACCGCTTCGGGAGATTGGAAATCCTCGCCCGGGGTGAGCAGCCAGGAGAAGTCGTAGGGGTTGATGCCGAGGGTGGCGCGCACCATCTCGTGCGCGTCGAGCTCGGCGCTGGCGAGGAAATCGCCGCTGTAGATCAGGTTAAAGCCGAACGCTTCGCCTGCAGTTTCGGTGGTGTCGGACGGCATGAGGGCAAAGAAGGGGTTTTGATAGTGGCTGCTCGCGCCGCGCTTGGAATCGGTGCGCTGCACGCCGTGCATGAGGGGACGGCGCTCGATCTGACGCTCGCGCGCCCACATGCCGGGCAGGTTGAGCATATCAAATTGGCTGTCGTAGAAATCCACCGACGCCGATGCGACCTGCAACAGACGCACGTCCTCGGTACCGCCGTTGACCACGCGCACCGAACGGGTGATGACGTCGTAGGCAGGCAGAACGGTGTACAGCAGGTACACCGACAGACCGCTCAGCTCGTCTTTGAGATGCATTTCCAGCGTCTGTGCCTCGTCGGCGTTTGCGTAGATCGCCGGCAGACCGCACAGCTTTGGCTTGCCGTCGGTGACGGTGTGACCGACGTATTCGAGGCGCATGACGCGGCTGCCGTCGGCAAACTGCGCGTGGAACGCCGGGTCACGCATGTCACCGCTGCCGAATACGGGATATTCCAGCGGCAGGCAGCCGGTGGTGATGAAATCCACGTCCTCCAGACCCGTGTCCCACGCGAGGAACATCGAGGGGAAGGAACTTTTCCACGTCACCAGCGGCGGCATGTCCGGCAGCGTCTTGCCCCAATAAGCGTGCAGGGGGATACGTCCGTCGAGCAGCTCGATAACGTAGGTGGAACGGTCGGTATGTAAGAAAAATTGATTGGTATCTTTCTTAAATACGATCGGCATAATACACTCTCCTTACATATATTTACATTGATTCAATTTATTGTATCAAAGAGCAGCATAAAATGCAATATGTTTTACTACCATTAATGTACAAAATATTACAAACAGCGGCTTTTGTGACGGCACCTCTTGACAACGGCGCGTGACGGTGGTACACTAAACAAAAGCGTTGATGGGGACGGCCCCACGCGGTTTTTTTCAGAGAGCGTCCGTTTGGTGCGAGGACGCAAAGCCGCCGGACAAGCCCACCACCCCGGAGCGCGCGCCGACATAAGGCGTGCCGGTTGACAGCCGTTATCGGTCACTATGAGTGCGATGCTTGCATCGCAGAAATAGGGTGGAACCACGAGGCTTATGCCCCGTCCCTTGTTTGGGACGGGGCATTTTTTATTGTAAAGGAGAGAGATTTATGCTGAAAATCACATTGCGCGGTGACGTCCGCGAGGTGGCGGAGGGCACGACGCTCGATGCGCTGTGCCGCGAGATCTCGATGGGTCTGTATCGCAACGCGTGCGCCGCGCGCGTCAACGGTGTCGTCACCGATCTGCGCGTCGAACTGACCGCCGACGCCGAGGTGGAATTCCTTACCTTCGACGATCACGACGGACAAAAGACGTATTGGCACACCACCTCCCACGTCATGGCGCAGGCGGTCAAGCGCTTGTACCCCGAGGTGAAGCTCACCATCGGTCCGTCCATCGACGAGGGCTTCTATTACGACTTTGACGCGCCGATGAGCATCACTCCCGAGGTGCTGGCCGCGATTGAAGCGGAGATGAAGGCGATCGTCAAGGAAAACCCGGAGATCACGCGCTTTACCCTGCCGCGCGCCGAGGCGCTCGTGCGTATGCAGGACGAGCCGTATAAGGTGGAGTTGATCAACGACCTGCCTGCCGACGCCGAGATCTCGTTCTACACCCAGGGCGAGTTCACCGATCTGTGTGCCGGTCCTCATCTGCCGGAGGTCGGTCGCATCAAGGCGTTTAAGCTCCTCTCCGCGACCGGTGCCTATTGGCGCGGTGATTCCAAGAATAAGATGCTTACCCGCATTTACGGTATTTCCTTCCCCAAGGCATCAATGCTCGAAGAGCATCTGACCCGTCTCGAGGAAGCGAAAAAGCGTGACCACAACAAGCTCGGTCGCGAGATGGAGCTGTTCACCACAGTCGATTGCATCGGTCAGGGTCTGCCGATCCTCATGCCCAAGGGCGCACGCATCATCCAACTGTTGCAGCGCTGGATCGAGGATGAGGAGCAAAAGCGCGGTTACCTGCTGACCAAGACGCCCTTGATGGCCAAGCGCGACCTGTATCGCATCTCGGGTCACTGGGATCATTATCGCGACGGCATGTTCATCCTCGGTGACGCAGACGACGAGACCAAAGAGTGCTTTGCCCTGCGCCCGATGACCTGCCCGTTCCAATATCAGGTGTATCTCAACCGCGCACGTTCCTACCGCGATCTGCCGATGCGTCTGGGTGAGACTTCGACGCTGTTCCGCAACGAAGAATCCGGCGAGATGCACGGACTGATCCGCGTACGCCAGTTCACGATTTCCGAGGGTCACCTGGTGCTTCGCCCCGACCAACTTGAGGAGGAGTTCCGCGGCTGTCTGGAGCTCGCCAAATACGTGCTGGATACCGTGGGTATGTTGGAGGATTGCACCTTCCGCTTCTCCCAGTGGGATCCCGAAAACCCGAAAAACAAGTACGAGGGTACCGCTGAGCAGTGGAACGAAGCGCAGGCGGTCATGGGTAAGATCCTCGACAACCTCGGCGTCGAATACTCGGTCGGTATCGACGAGGCGGCGTTCTACGGCCCGAAGCTCGATATTCAGTATAAGAACGTGTTCGGCAAAGAGGATACCATCGTCACCATTCAGATCGATATGCTGCTTGCCGAAAAGTTCGGTATGGAATACACCGACGCCGACGGACAGAAGAAGCGTCCGTATATCATCCATCGCACGTCGCTCGGCTGCTACGAGCGTACGCTGGCATACCTGATCGAGAAATACGCCGGTGCGTTCCCACTGTGGCTGTCGCCCGAGCAGGTGCGCGTGCTGCCGATCTCCGAGCGTTTGCTGGATAAGGCAGGCGAGATCACCGAGCAGTTAAAGGCCGCCGGTCTGCGTGCCGAGCTGGATACCCGTAACGAGAAGATGGGCTACAAGATCCGCGAGGCGCAGATGGACAAGGTGCCGTATATGCTCATTATCGGTGATAAGGAAGCCGAAGAGGGCGTCGTGTCGGTGCGTCACCGCAAGGACGGCGACCTCGGCACGATGACGCTGGAAGCGTTCCTCGGCAAGGCGCTGACCGAAATCGCAACAAAAGCACGATAATCCGTAAAACAAAACACCCGATGCCGTACGGCATCGGGTGTTTTTGGATTTTATTGCATCTGCTGCATCGACTGTTCGAGCAGGGCGAGCTTTTCTTGCAGCTGTGCGGCCTGCGCACGTGCACCGTCGACGACGGCGGCAGGTGCTTTGTCGGTGAACGCCTTGTTGTTCAGACGTCCCATCACACCGTCGAGCTGTTTTTGCACGTTGGCCTTCTCGCGTGCCAAGCGCTCAAGCTCGGCCGCCTTGTCCACCAGTTCGTCCAGAGGAATTTTGACGGTGGCGTCGGCGGTGACGATGTTCACCGTGCCGTCCACCGCAAAACTCTCACCGACGTGTACCTCGGCGGCGGAAGCGAGGCGCTGTAAGAACGGCGTGCCTGCAGCAAAGGTGTCGGCAAAGGCTGTCTCAATGTACAGATCCGCTTTGCGCGACGGCGGCACGTTCATCTCGGCGCGGCGGTTGCGAATGGCGCGGATAGCGTCCATGATACGCTCCATTTCACGTTCCTCGGCAGGGAAGTGCAACGCATCGGTATAGGTCGGCCATTCGGTGCACATCAGCGTCTGACCCTCGTGCGGCAACGACTGCCAGATCTCCTCGGTGATAAACGGCATAAAGGGGTGCAGGAGCTTGAGCATGCCCGTCATCACGTATACCAGCACGCGACGCGCGCCGTCGGCGTCCTCGCCTTGCAGACGGGATTTGCACAGTTCGATATACCAGTCGCAGTAGGTATCCCAAATGAAATCGTACAGCTTGCTCACCGCAATACCGAGCTCGAATTTCTCGAGGTTGTCGGTGACCGCTTGCGCGAGGTCGTTGAAGCGAGAGAGGACCCACTTGTCTTCCAGCGTCAGTTCCTCGGGCAAGGTCAGTGCGACCTCGTGCTCCTCGAGGTTCATCAGCACGAAGCGCGCGGCGTTCCACAGCTTGTTGGCGAAGTTGCGCGACGCCTCGACCTTATCGGTCATGTAGCGCATGTCGTTGCCGGGGCTGTTGCCCGTCGCGAGCATAAAGCGCAGGGCATCTGCACCGTATTTGTCGATCTCTTCCAGCGGATCGACGCCGTTGCCGAGGGATTTCGACATCTTGCGGCCCTGCGCGTCGCGCACCAGACCGTGAATGAGCACCGTCTTGAACGGGATCTTATCGGTGTAGGCAAGCGCGGAGAAGATCATGCGGCTGACCCAGAAGCCGATGATATCGTAACCCGTGACCAGCGTGTCGGTGGGATAGAAATAGTCGAGTTCTTCCGTCTTCTCGGGCCAACCGAGGGTGGAGAAGGGCCACAGCGCCGAGGAGAACCAGGTATCCAGCGTATCGGGGTCCTGTGTCAGATGGGTGCCGCCGCACTTCGGACATACGGCAGGCGCCGCCTTGGCGACCACGGTCTCGCCGCAATCGTCGCAGTAGTAGGCAGGGATCTGGTGTCCCCACCACAGCTGACGGGAGATACACCAGTCACGCGTGGCGCGCATCCAGTTGAGGTAGTTTTTGGTAAAACGCTCGGGCACAAAGGTGATCTCACCCTTTTCTACCGCTTCGATGGCAGGGCCGGCGAGCGGCTCCATCTTGACGAACCACTGCTTGGACACCATCGGTTCGATGGTACAGTGACAGCGGTAGCAGGTGCCGACGTCATGTTTAAGGTCTTCGGTCTCTTTGAGATAGCCGCCGGCCTCGAGGTCGGCGAGAATAGCCTTGCGCGCTTCCATGGCGGTCATGCCGGCATACTTGCCGCAGTCAAGAACCTGCGGCTCGTCCACCGCACCGCGACCGCTGGCGATCAGCTCGTCGGCGGCGGCCTTGTCTGCCGCGCCGGTCATCAGACCGTCGTAGGTGAACACG
>JAFQFY010000078.1 GCA_017398485.1 Clostridia bacterium | reverse complement strand
GCAGTTCGGCGTCCGCGGGCATATACCACCATCTCTTATTTTACACAATCTTTTGGTTTTTTGCAAGGCAAAAAGCATAAAAAAAGGACTTTTTTCATAAAAATATACAATTTATATACAATTTTGCTATATCTCCTGCTATCTCGCTTACAACAAATGCCCGACGGCTGATGCCGTCGGGCTTTGTTGATACAATTAGTTGCAGATGGTGCGCTCGGTGTCCTTGTCGAACAGGTGGATCTTGGTGTTCTCCAGAACCATCTCGATGGTGTCGCCGGGGCGAGCCTTGGTGGTGGGCTCCACGCGAGCGGTAAAGTTGTAGCCCTCGCAGTTGATATACAGGAAGGTCTCGGCGCCCATCATTTCGGTGACCTCGACGTTCGCGTTAATCTTGCAATCCGCGAACTCCTCCAGCAGACGGGGCTCGTCGTGGACGTCCTCGGGACGGATACCCATAATGACTTCCTTGCCGACGTACTCGTCAAGATTCTTGCCCTCAACCTTCGCGGCCGGCAGGGGGATGCGATACTTCACACCGTTGGTGGTCTTGGTATCCTCAGAACCGAACTCAACATAGTAGGTATCGCCATCCTTGAGGATAACCGACTCGATAAAGTTCATCTGGGGGCTGCCGATAAAGCCCGCAACGAACATATTGCAGGGAATATCGTACAGGTGCTGAGGCGTATCGACCTGCTGAATAACGCCGTCCTTCATAACGACGATACGGTCAGCCATAGTCATAGCCTCGGTCTGGTCGTGGGTAACGTAGATGAAGGTGGTACCCAGCTTCTGGTGCAGCTTGGACAGCTCGGTACGCATCTGCGCACGCAGCTTAGCATCCAAGTTAGACAGCGGCTCGTCGAGCAGGAAGACCTTCGGCTCACGCACGATGGCACGACCCAACGCAACACGCTGACGCTGACCACCGGACAAAGCCTTCGGCTTACGGTCGAGCAGGTGGGCGATATCGAGGATGCGCGCAGCCTCTTCGACGCGGCGCTTGATCTCCTCCTTGGGAGTCTTGCGCAGCTTCAGGCCGAACGCCATGTTATCGAACACGGACATATGCGGATACAGCGCGTAGTTCTGGAACACCATCGCGATATCACGATCCTTCGGGGCAACGTCGTTGACCAGACGGTCACCGATGTACAGTTCACCCGCCGAGATCTCTTCCAGACCGGCGATCATACGCAGGGTGGTGGACTTACCGCAGCCGGAAGGACCGACCATGATAATGAATTCCTTATCTTTGATCTCCAAGTTGAAATCAGAGACAGCGACCACGCCGCCGGCGTACTGCTTGTAGATGTGTTTAAGGGAAAGACCTGCCATAATTATAAACCTCCATATTGAGCCTTTTTTCCGACTCTTTTATCGCTTATACTATATCATTCTTTTGCAAGAATAACCATACCTAAAATACACAAAGTTTTCGGTGAATGATTAGTCGATTTTTATATGGTGCAGATAGGGCGCCAAAATTCACTGTTATTTTTTGGGCAATATGCTCGTTTTTTCCGCCGCCGTGAGAGGTCTGCACTGTCCCTCACGCAAATTTTCATCCAAATCAAGCCCTCCCATGGCATAGCGTTTGAGCCAAATGACCAAACAGCCGACCGCGGCGAACATGCACTTGATCTGGTGGAACTTACCCTCATAGATGATCACCTCGACGAGCGGCGTATCCCCTTCCTCAATCACCGTCACCTCGGCAGGCAGGCACTTGGTACCGTCCTCCAGCGTCGGACCGTCGCAAAACGCCTGTGCCGCCGCGGCGCTGAGCGGTCTATCCAGCCGTGCGCGGTAGCGCTTGGGCACGTGATGACGCGGCGATAATAATTCGTGGGCAAAATCGCCGTCGTCGGTGATGAGCACAAGCCCGTGGGTGTCCTTATCCAGCCGACCGGCCGGAAACAGGCCGCGGCGACGATATTCCGTCGGCAACAGGTCGATGACTGTTTTTGCCTTGGGGTCGCGCGACACGCACAAGATCCCCGACGGCTTGTTGAGCATCAGATACACGTGGCGCGCGTAACCGAGCGAGCGCCCGTCCACCGTCACCGCCTGCTTTTCCCCGTCGAGCTTACGCGACGGGTCGCGGCAGACGACACCGTCCACCGTCACGCGACCGCCGCGCACCAACCGACCGGCTTCACTGCGCGTGAGCGTCCCCTGAGAACAGAGAAGCTTATCCAATCGTTCCATAATTCCTCCGGCGGAGAGTCACCTACGCCGCGCGCATCGGCTTGAGTCCGTGGCAAAAGCCGTCCTGCGCGGTGGAGGCGATGTCGCCGCCTATAATCTTATCCATATATATGTACAGGTGCGCCTGCACCGTGTCCTCGGTGGGATAGTTGGTGACGGTATACGTCCAACATTTCACCCGTTTGCCGCTGTATTCGGTCAGATCGTGACCAGCCTCCAACTGCAACCGATTATACTCTGCGAACGCCTCGTCCGACTCGGTCGGAATGAGTATCTCACGCACCTCGCTCTTATTCGGCAACACCTCGTAGCCGAGATCTGCCAGATACTGCTGTCGCGCGGCGTCATCCGCCGCCACGGGCGCGGCAGTCGCCGTCGACGTCGGCCGACCCGACAGACTGAACACCGTCACGAGCAGCATCGCCACGAGCGCAAACACCGTAAACATACGCGTGCGCGTGGTCTTCATAGATAATACAAACATACGCTCCCCTCCTCATACTCTTTCTACACAGTATGCAGATGAGGGGTTTCCTATTACTCGCCGAAATACACGCCGTACCACACGAGGAACATATACACCGTCCAGATTTTACGGCTGTTGTCACGCTTGCCGTTATAGTGCTCGTCGAGCACCTTGATGAGATACTCGGTGTTAAAATACTGCTTCGCGGCATCAGACAGGAACGCCTCTTTGACGCGGTTGTAATACGCCTCTTGGCGCAGCCACACGCGGATCGGCACGGGGAAGCCGAGCTTCGGTTTGCTCGCCGCGGATTCGGGAATGTGGCGCATCGCCGCCAGACGCATCGCGTACTTGGTCGTGCCGCCGCCGATGCGGTGCTTGACGGGAATGCGCGCCGCGACCTCGAACACCTTTTTATCCAGGAACGGCACGCGCAGTTCCAGCGAATGAGCCATGCTCATACGATCTGCTTTGAGCAGAATGTCGCCCACCATCCAACGGTTAATATCAAGATACTGCATGCGCGTGACGTCGTCCTGCCCCTCGCATCGCGCGTAATATTCTTTGGTATACTCCATCGGCGCGGTCGCCGGAATATCTTTGAGCAGGAGCGCCTTTTCCTTTTGCGAGAACATATTGGCGTTGCCGATGAAACGTTCTTCCAGCGTCTTGGCGCCGCGAATAAGAAACGATTTGCCCTTGAAATCAAACGGAATGACGCCCACGAGCGCCGCCGCCAGCTTGCGCAGGCAACGCGGCAGGCGCTGATAGCCGCGCAAAGAATACGGCTCGTGATAGATACGGTAGCCGCCGAACAGCTCGTCAGCACCCTCGCCCGACAGCACCACCTTAACATGCTCGGCGGCGAGCTTGGAGACAAAATACAGCGCCACGCACGCCGGGTCAGCAAGCGGCTGGTCAAGGTAATACTGTACCTTGGGCAGGCTGTCCCAGTATTCTTCGTCGCTGATCAAATGCACATGATGCTCAATGCCCACCTCTTTGGCAAGCTCGGCGGCGTAGTTGCTCTCGTTATAATGCTGACCGTTATCAAAGCCGACGGTGAACGCCTTTTGTCCGCCGAAATACGACGCGACGAAGCTCGAATCCACACCACTCGACAGGAAACAGCCAACCTCCACGTCGCTGATACGGTGCGCCGCCACCGAGTCGGTAAACACCGCGTCGATCGCATCCACCGCCTCGTCGAGCGTCATATCCTCTTCGGGCGCAAACTGCGCGTCCCAATAGCGTTCGACGGTAACCTTGCCGTCCTTAAAGATCATGTAATGTGCGGGCGGAAGACAGTTGATTCCCTTGAAGAAGGTCTCGGTCGGTACAGAATATTGGAAAGACAGATACTTATCCAGTGCGGCAGGGTTAAACGCCTTGACCACGTCGGGGTGGCAGAGGATAGACTTGATCTCCGAACCGTACACCAGCCGTCCGTCATCAAGCAAGGCGTAATGCATCGGCTTAATGCCGAAGAAATCACGTGCGATAAACAGGCTCTTATCCGCCGTGTTCCAGATGGCGAACGCGAACATGCCGCGCAGATGGGACAACAGCTCCACGCCCCACTGCTCGTAGCCGTGCAACAGAGTCTCGCCGTCGCCGGTGGTGGTGAAGGTATGGCCGGCGGCGACCAGCTCCTCGCGCAGATCGCGATAATTGTAGATCTCACCGTTGAACATCAGCACGAGGGATTTATCCTCGTTATACAGCGGCTGGGACGCCGTCTCCAAGTCGATGATGCTCAACCGACGAAAGCCCATGGCGATACACTCGTCCAGATAGTAGCCGTCCGAGTCGGGGCCACGATGGGTGATCTTTTCCGTCATCTCACGCAGGTATTGTTCCCGATCCGCAATCTCACCGGTAAAGCCGCAAAATCCACACATATTACGGTCTCCTTTTTTACGTCAACTCTTTTTAGTATAGCCAACCGAACGCACTTTTTGCGTCGGTGGCACAGACATATTAATTATAACAAATTTCCGTTCGTTGCGCAAGCGTTCGGGTAATATTTTCCGCCTTTATTTATTGCGGGTAAAAATGAGACCAAATAGACAAAATGCGTATGCCAATTATACAAATACAAACCTTTTGTAATCGCCTATAATGAAAGTGCTTATAACCATAATATCCATATATTATGAAAGGAGTTGCTTATATGGCAACATTCAAAGCCGGCTTCGGTCGCGTCAACATCACCCCTCCGCTGGGCGTTGGTCTGATGGGCTATTTCCACGAGCGCATCAGCGACGGCGTTCTCGACGAGCTGGAGGCGAACTGCCTGGCGGTCAACGATGGCGAAAACACCGCCATCATTCTCAGCTGTGACTTGGTCGGCTCGGACAAGGAGCAGATGAACATCTTCCGTCAGGGAATCGCAGACGCAGTGAACGTGCCGTTTGACAACGTTTTTATCGCCTGCACCCACACACATACGGGACCCGATGCGCGTAAACCTACCGATCCCGAAACATCCCAGCATGCGACCTGCTCGGATCAGGCCTATCTCGATATGCTCGCACGCAAGCTGGCGACGGTGGCACAGCTGGCAATAACCGACCTCGCCGACGCGACCGCGATGATCGGTCGTAACGAGGTACATAACGTTGCCTTCATTCGCCGTTTCCGCAAGAAGGACGGTACGGCATCCCCTTTCATCGGCTTTAATCACCCCGATATTATCGGGCCGATCGGCGAGCCGGACGAGACCGTTCAGGTGCTTCGTTTCGACCGCGAGGGTAAAAAATCCATCGTCGTCGTCAACTTCCAGGTGCACGCCGATATGATCGGCTTCGAAAAGATCTCTGCTGACTTCCCGCGTTACGTGCGCGAAACGATCGAGCTTGTCTACCCCGATGCTCATTGTCTGTACTACACCGGAACGCAGGGCAATCTCGGAGGCGTCGATCCCAACGGCGACCCGATGCTGTACGACAAGTTCCGCGTCACCGACCGCCTGCGCCGCGCCAAGCACGCCGGCCGTTGTATCGCGGGCGGCGTGATGCAGATCTACGAAAAGCTCACCCCCGTCGAGCTCGGCCCCATTCGCGCATTGAATAAGACCGCCAACGTCAAGACCAGCCGCGTCACCGATCCCGAGGAGCTCGCGTGGGCAAAAGAGATCCACGATCTGTACATTTCGGGACGCGAGGATGAGATCCCCGGTCAAGGCATGGAAAAGATCTCCGCGACCACCAAGGCAGGACGCATCATTGCGCTCAAAGACGGTCCCGACTTCATTGCGCTGACCGTCTACGGCATTGGCTTCGGTGACATAGCGTTCGTCGGCTTCCCCGGCGAGCCGTTCTGCAACGTAGGCAAAAACACAAAGAAAAAATCTCCGTTCACGATGACCATCCCTTGCGCGCTGACCAACAGCTGCGACGGCTACTTCCCCGATCTGGATGCGTTTGACGGCGGCTACGAGACCGCCTCCTCCAATTTCGCCCCCGGTGTCGCCGAAGCGATCACCGAAACAGCAGTGGAATTACTCAACGAACTGAAATAACAAAGGAGTGTTTTTTATGGCAACATTCAAAGCCGGCTTCGGCCGTGTTACCATCACCCCTCCGCTGGGCGTTAAAATGGCAGGTTATTACCACGAGCGTATATCCGAGGGTATCCTCAACGAACTGCAAGCCAACTGCCTTGCCGTCAACGACGGCGAGAATACCGCGGTGCTGTTCAGCTGCGACCTGCTGTATTGCAGTCAGGGACAGATCGACTACACGCGCGAATTGATCTCCAAGACGCTGGGTATGCCGATCGAACAGATCTTCATCGCCTGCACTCACACCCACACCGGTCCCTACTGCCTGCGCGGCAACGGGCTGGAAGGTCCGTTATCCCTCGACAACAGTGATCGTGTCGATATGCCGTATCTGGATATGCTCGCGCGGTATATGGCATCCGCGGCACAGCTCGCCGTCAACGACCTCTCCGAGGCAACCGCCGACATCGGTCGCAACGTCGTGCGCGACGTCACCTTTATCCGCGGCTATCGGATGAAGGACGGCACCGTGCGCAACGGTCCCGGCTTCCACCACCCCGACATTGTCGGCTACGCCGGCGAGCCGGACGAAACCTTGCAGGTGCTGCGCTTTAACCGCGAGGGCAAAAAGAGCATCACCGTCGTCAACTTCCAGGTGCACGCGGATATGGTCGGCTTTAACAAAATCTCCGCCGACTATCCGCACTTCCTGCGCGAGACGGTGGAGACGGTGTACCCCGACACCCATTGCATCTTCTTCAATGGTCCCGAGGGCAATCTCGGTTGCACCAACTTCCTCGGCGACCCGAACCTGTACGATAAGTTCCGCGCGACCGACCGCTTGCGCCTGTCCCGTCACGTGGGACGCAGCCTGGCAGGCGGTG
This sequence comes from Clostridia bacterium, assembly GCA_017398485.1. Taxonomy (GTDB): domain Bacteria; phylum Bacillota; class Clostridia; order Oscillospirales; family Acutalibacteraceae; genus UBA5905. Next base: position 16,970 of record JAFQFY010000078.1, on the reverse strand, counting down.
TGATGCAGATCTACGAAAAGCTCACCCCCGTCACACTCGGTACGATCAAAGGCACGAGCAAAACCGTGGAGATCCCTACCAACCGCGTCACCGATCCTGACTTGATCGCCAAGGCTGATCGCCTGTGGTCGATGCATTTGGACGGACATGACGATGCGTCGCTCGGTGAGGGCATGGCTAAGATCACCGAGCTTGCGCGCATCAGCCGCATCCTTAAACTCAAAGACGGTCCCGACGCGGTCAGCATCACCGTGCACGGCATCGTTTTCGGCGAGGTGGCTTTTGCCGGATTCCCCGGTGAGCCGTTCACCTCGGTCGGCAAGGGCACCAAGGCACGCGCACCCTATACGATGACGATCCCTTGCGCCCTCACCAACGGCGCAGACGGCTATTTCCCCGACGCTGACTCTTACCGCGACGGTGGTTATGAACCTGCCGCCTCGGTATTCGCTCCCGGTGTTGCGGAAAAATTGACGGATACAGCAGTGGAACTGCTCAACGAGCTGAAATAACAAAGGAGTGTTTTTGTGACTACATTCAAAGCCGGCTTCGGTCGCGTCAATATCACGCCGCCCTTGGGATCTAAAATGTCAGGCTACACCCAAACGCGCGTTTCGGAAGGCATCCTTGACGAATTGGAGGCAAACTGTCTCGCGGTCAACGATGGTGAAAACACCGCGATTCTTCTCAGCTGCGATCTGCTCCTTGGCTACAAAGTGTATATGGACGCATTTCGCAACGCCATCGTCGAGGCGACCGGCGTTCCCTTTGACAACATTCTGATCGCGTTCACGCACATCCATACCGGTCCGTATGTTGCACCGGATAAACGAAACGATCCGCCGTACATCGACTATCTCGGTCGTCAGCTCGTGTCGGCGGCACTGCTCGCGATCGGTGACCTCGCCGACGCGACCGCCGACATCGGTCGCAACATTGTGCACAACGTCGCGTTCATCCGCCGCTTCCTACTCAAAGACGGCACGGCATCGCCTTTCATCGGCTTTAATCATCCCGACGTCGTGCGTCCGCTGGGCGAGCCCGACGAGACCGTTCAGGTGCTGCGCTTTAACCGCGAGGGCAAGAAGAGCATCACGGTCGTTAACTTTCAGGTGCATGCCGATATGGTCGGCTTCGAAAAATTCTCCGCCGACTATCCGCGCTACGTGCGCGAGACGGTGGAGCTGGTCTATCCCGATACCCACTGTATTTATTATAACGGTCCCGAGGGCGACCTCGGCGGCGTCGACCCCAACGGCGACCCGATGCTGTATGATAAATACCGCATCACCGACCGCCTGCGCCGCGCCAAGCACGCCGGCCGCTGCATCGCGGCAGGTGTGATGCAGATCTACGAAAAACTCACCCCCGTCGAGCTCGGCACCATCAAAGGTACCGCCAAGACCGTGAAGATTCCCACCCAGCGTGTTACTGATCCTGCGGAAATCGCCGAAGCCGAGCGCATCAACGCTCTGCACGAAGAAGGGCGCGACGATGAAATCCCCGGCAAAGGACAGAATAAGACCTCCAACATTTGCAAAGCCAGTCGCATCCTTCGTCTGAAAGACGGACCCGATTTCATGCCCATTACCGTGTACGGCATCTCGTTCGGTGACGTCGCCTTCGTCGGTTACCCCGGTGAACCGTTCACCTCGGTGGGACAAAACACCAAGGCACGTTCTCCTTATGCGATGTCCATCCTCTGTGCGCTCGCCAACGGCTATGACGGCTATTTCCCTGACAAAGCAGCCTTTGAAGGCGGCGGTTATGAAAACAGCGCCTCGGTGTTCGCTTGCGGCGTTGCGGAAGCGCTCACCGATGCGGCCGTGGAAATTTTAGAAGATCTGAAAAAGTAAAAGAAAAATCCCCGACACGATGTGTCGGGGATTTTTTGTGCCGATCAGTCGTTGGGCAGGCGGAGCAGGAACAAGAACTCACTGCCGCAGGAATGGGTGCCCAAACGCTCATAGCCGCACTTCTTGTACAGTGCCTGACCGCGAATATTGGCAAAGTGGGTGGTCAGCGTGATACCGCCGCAACCGGCGTTGATCGCGTGCTGACGCGCCGTTTCCATCAGGCGCTTGCCGAGGTGCTTGCCCTTATACCCGTCACGGGTGCAGATACCGAGGCTCGGCACCTTGGTGTCCAGACCCCACAAGAAGACGTAGCCAACCATCAATTCGCCGCCGTCCTCGTTCGGAATGGTCGCGGCATAGAAACAGGTGGTCTTTCTCTTCTCCTCATCGGTCTCGTCCCAGAACTTCATCGCAAAGCGGCGGTTGTGGTCGGTAGAGTTGAAGTAGAATCGAGTTTCGGGACCCATCTGATCAAAAAACTCGTTGACCATGTCGCGGTCGCCCTCGGCAAACGGACGGATGATCGCATCGATTTCGCTCATAATATAACACTCCTTTTCCCCTTACGGGTCGTATGGTTAAACCTCTTAAATTATAGCATTTTTTGCCATACAGGTCAAGGGAAAGCCGCATAAAATCCGCTTTATTTTGCGGTCGGTTTGTCCTGTGCGAACGCCTCGACGAGTGCGACGCATTGATCGAATTGCGCAGCGCTTTTTTCATCATCGGATTTGGGCGAGCGCACGCCGAAGCAAAGTTCTTCGGGGAATTCCTTTAACAGCAGATCCTCCTTGTGACGCGCATCATCCTTCCAATTCCAGCACAAACCGTCCTCGCTGACGCCCGACGCCGTCAGAGACAGCGGTTCAAGGAAACAATGGGCGCCGTCGCGCCCGACGGCGGTCAGACGCTCGCCGTACTGCGGCTCGTACAGATACAACAGCACGTCACCCGTGATGAGATGTGCCTGCAACGCCTGCGCGTTTGCATCCTGTTGGGTATATACCGTGCCGCCGAGGTTCAACGCCGCGATCTGCACGATCACCTCGCCGTCGCCGTTGACGTCGGTGCCGTAGGTCGCGAGATAATTTTCAAAATACGTCACCTGCTCCGGCATCAATGGGTTTTCGGTCGTGAGAACGATGCGGTAGTCCGGGCGCTCGCGCGTGATGATCTGCGCAATCACAAAAACAAGCGCAATCAAGCCGACGGCCGCCACGATCACTCCTGCCTTATGATGATACCAGAAATTCTCCAGCCATGAGCGCGGCGTCTGCGGCTCTAACGGCGGCTTCGGGTCCGGACGAAGCTCCTCCTCGCTCACGCCCCGAAGGTATCTCTCTCGTGCCATACGTCATCACCTTTCTGCGATGCGGAATTTACTACTCCATTGTAACAAATATCCGCACCGCACGCAAGTATATGTGGAAAATTTCAAACTTTCTTTACAAACGACTCAGCAAAGGAACTTGTACCTCTTGTCCTCGCCGCGCGTGTTGGAATTTCGCGCGGCGTATATCAACGATGATATAAAAGAAAAAGAGTCATAAAGATTCTATAAGAATCGTTATGACTTATGAAGATTACGGGAAACATTGAAATTATGATTGATTTATGATATAATGCAATCAGTTCGATAAACTTGAATTTGTAGAAAACGAGGATTGGTTATGAAAAAGTCAATTATATGGATTGTTACAATATCTGTCCTATTAATTGCAAGTATCCTTTTATACAGTTTGGCAAGGCCTTGTGAATTAGAAACGCACGAATACGAGATTTTAGAAAATTTCAAAGATATAAAAATTACAACGGATACCGCAGATATTCAATTCATCCTTTCCGAAAAACCAAACAGTTTCATTGTTTGTGAAGAAGAAAAGAATGAAAAGCATTCTGTCATAGTAAAAGAAAACACATTGCGAATTGAAGTTGATGATAACAAGAAATGGTATGAATATTTAGGCATAAACTTTTGCACACCTAAAATAACCGTATATTTAGAAAAAAGTGTATATGGTAATATTTCACTTGAAACTGATACTGGAAATATTTTGTTAGATAATATAATCGCAACAGGAAAACTGGCAACGGAAACAGCGACAGGCAATGTTAACTTTGAAGCCTGTGATGCAAGCGAAGTATTTATAAAAACCGATACAGGTAATGTTTTGTTAGATGATGTAATCACAACGGGAAAACTAGCAATCGAAACAGATACAGGTAATGTAAGTTTTGAAGCTTGTGATGCAAGTGAAGCTTTTATTAAAACCGATACAGGTAATGTTACGGGAAGCTTCCTTACAGATAAAGTTGTTTTTGCTGAAAGCGACACAGGCAATATTGATATTCCAAAAGTAATCGCAGATGAAAAATGTGAGATTATCACAGATACAGGTAATATCAAAATCACTATCGAGCAGAAAAACAACAGTTAGATAAATTTCAATTTGTCGGTCAGTTTAATAAAAATATGCAAAAACACCCTATGACTTTTTACGGTCATAGGGTGTCTTCATTTTTTCATTTGTCGTAAATGTGTCGTAAATCGGTTTTGGTGGGTTTTGAAAACCCTGTAATACCGCTATTTTACGGCATTTTCTTAGTCGAGGGGTTTCATTGTTGGGAACAGGATGACCTCGCGGATGGTGTCGGCACCGGTGAGCAGCATGACGCAACGGTCGATGCCCATGCCCATGCCGCCCGTGGGCGGCATGCCGTATTCGAGCGCGGTGAGGAAGTCCTCATCCAGCATCTCGGTCTCGTCATCGCCGCGATCACGCAGCTCAAGCTGCTTCATGAAGCGCGCTCGCTGGTCGATCGGGTCGTTAAGCTCGGAATAGGCGTTCGCCAACTCGCTGTGGCACACAAACAACTCAAAGCGCTCGGTCAGCCGCGGATCCTTCGGGGAAGCCTTGGTCAGAGGCGATACCTCGACGGGATACATCGTGATAAAGGTCGGCTGGATCAGCTTCTCCTCGACGCGCTGGTCGAAGCACGCATACAACGCATTGCCCCACGTCTTGTCGGCGGTCTCGGCAAGCTCGACACCGATCGCCTCGGCGGCGGCCACCGCCTCGGCATCATCGGTGATCGCACCGAAGTCAATGCCGACGTATTCCTTGACTGCGTCCACCATGGTCAGGCGACGCCAACCGGGAGTCAGGTCGATCTTCTCGCCCTGCCACTCCACCTCATAGGTGCCGAGGATCTCCTTTGCCGCGCCGGAGAGAATACCCTCCGCAATATCCATCATATCGTGGAAATCGGCGTACGCTTCGTACAACTCAACGGTGGTAAACTCGGGGTTGTGCTAGGGAACCATGCCTTCGTTGCGGAAGATGCGGCCGATCTCGTACACGCGGTCCATGCCGCCGACGATCAGGCGCTTGAGCGGCAATTCGGTCGCGATACGCATATACATATCCAGATCCAGCGTGTTGTGATGGGTGATAAACGGACGCGCAGAGGCGCCGCCGGCGATGGTGTTGAGCACCGGCGTTTCCACCTCGATATAGCGGCGGTTATCCAGATACTGCCGCATATATTTAATGAACTGCGAACGAATGATAAAGTTGCGCTTGACCTCGGGGTTGACGATGAGGTCGACGTAGCGCTGGCGATAACGCGTATCGGTATCTTTCAGACCGTGGTATTTCTCCGGCAACGGGCGCAGGGATTTGCTCAACAGCTTAATACCGGTCGCATGAATGGAGATCTCGCCCATCTTGGTGCGGAACACCCAACCTGTCAGACCGATAATGTCACCGATATCCCACTTCTTGAAGCCGGCGTATTCCTCCTCACCGACGTCGCCGCGGCTGACGTACACTTGAATGCGACCTGTCGAATCGTGCAGGTCGACAAAGCTCGCCTTGCCCATGATACGGCGGCTCATCATACGGCCGGCGACCGACACGTTGATCGGCTCGGGCAGTTCGAGGGTCTGCCCCTCCTCGGGCGCACCGTGTGCGGCAATATACGCCGCTTCCTTCGCCTCATAGTCGGCGCGGATCTCGGCATTATACGCATTCACTTCATACTTGGTCACTTCGTAGGGATTTTGACCGGCCTCGCACAGCGCGGCCAGCTTATCCCGACGCACCTGCAGCAGCTCGCTGAGCTGCTGCTCGGTCATCTCCTCCGCCACGGCGGCGGTGTTCTGCTCATTACTCACAGGATCACGTCCTCTTTCAAATTCAATATAAAAACAGCGAGGGGTCAACCGTTGCCGCCCGCTGTCGTCCTTTATCGAGTGATCTCCAACACGGTGTATTTCACAATCGTGCCGTTGGGCAGCGTCGCCTCACCGACCTGACCCACGCTCAACCCCATGATCGCTTTGCCGACCGGAGACTCATCCGAAATCTTTCCCTTGAAGGGGTCTGCCTCGGTCGCGCCGGAGATGGTGTAGGTGAATTCCTTGCCCTTATCGTCCTCAATGCGCACCTTAGAGCCGACGTGCACATTCTCCGCATTCATATCCGACTCGTCGAGCACACGCACGTTTTTGAGCTGTGCTTCGATCGCGGCGATGCGGCTTTCGAGCAGTGCCTGGTCGTTCTTCGCCTCGTCATATTCACTGTTTTCCGACAGGTCGCCGAAGGAAAGCGCCACTTTGATCTTCTCCGCGACTTCCTTACGTTCTACTGTCTTGAGGTGCTCCAACTCGTCCTGTAATTTCTTCAGGCCCTCGCCGGTCATGACCACTTCTTTCATGCACTGTCACACGCCTTTCGGTAATTGTCGTTCTTCTTTGTCGCCATTTCGGGACTTATTCATTATACCACCCTTTTTAGTGTTGTCAAGACCTACGGGCAATTTCTATATTATATAATAAGGTATTTAAATTACATTATACTTGATACTTGCATTTTGCCGTTGGCGTGCTATAATAAACAGGTATGTAAAACAGAAAGGACCTTTCCCTATGTCACAAGAAGCTGTCACATTCGAATCATTGGGGTTGTCCGAGCCGACTCTGCGCGCGCTCGGCGCGATGGGCTTTACCGCACCGACGCCGATCCAGGCGCAGACCATTCCGCTGGTCCGAGATGGCTACGACGTCATCGCCAAAGCACCCACCGGCACCGGTAAGACCTGCGCGTTCGGCATTCCGCTGATCGAATGCTTAAACCCCGATATGAAAGACCTGCAAGCGGTGGTGCTGTGCCCGACACGCGAACTGTGCGAGCAGATCACCACCGACCTGCGCGCGCTGGTGCGCTTTAACCCGGCGATCCGCATCGCGTCAGTCTACGGCGGCGCGAACATGCAACGTCAGGTGGAGGCACTTAAAAAGCATCCGCACATCGTCGTTGCCACACCGGGCCGCCTGCTCGACCACATGAGCCGCGGCAACATCTGGCTGGGCAACCTCTACACCGCCGTGCTCGACGAAGCAGACGAGATGCTCAAAATGGGCTTCATCAAAGACGTGCGACGCATTCTCAACGCCACCCCCGGCGACACGCAGGTAGTCATGTTCAGCGCGACTATCTCGCGCGAGGTCATGGACGTCGCGTGGGAATATCAGCACGACGCGGTGGAGGTGCAGATCGCCTCGGAGGGCGACAACCGTCCCCATATCAACCAATACATCATCCCGTCGAGCGGCTCGCAGCGCATGGAGGATATGTTGGACATCATCCGCCAAGAGGACTATCACCGCGTGATGGTGTTCGCGAATATGAAATGCACCGTCAAGCAGCTCACCGAGCGCCTGCGCAAGAGACACAATTCGGTCGACTGCCTGCATGGCGATATGCCGCAGTCCCAGCGCAACAAGGTGATGGCGAAATTCCGCGAGAATAAGCTCGAGATCCTTGTCGCCACCGACGTTGCCGCACGCGGTATCGACGTCGAGGACGTCGAGGCGGTGTTCAACTACGATATCCCCGACGAAAACGAGTATTATCTGCACCGCATCGGACGCACCGGTCGCGCCAAGCGCACGGGCAGCGCCTACACCTTCATGACCGACTCGGATAAATTCCGTCTGCGTGATATTCTCAAATACACCCGTTCCGAAGCAACCACGATGACCTTCGACGAGCAACGCCGCCTCGTGCCGGTCACCGAATCACAAAACCAAGACGAAGAATAATTTTCTCTCCCGATGCAAACGACGTTTGCATCGGGTTTTTCTTTGTGCTGAAAATGGTAATTCCCATGAAAATGAATAGTTATTCTTAATAATTTATATATATTCGAAAAAAATCCATAAAATCCACGATCTTTGTCGATCACACGACGGTTTTGCAGGCGTTTTCGTCCACCTGCGGATGGATTTTTCAGCCGGTTGCACAAAAAAATCGCAAAAAATCTAAATCGTCGATTTTATTCCCATATTTGGTAATAATTGGTTTTTCTGTGCCGGATTTATAAGAAAATCGTCGTTTTTAGCCTGTAAAGTTAGGGCAATTAGCAAAAAAATCATGCTTTCCTTTCCGAAATTCCGTCAATGGTGCTTGTCCGTTTTTCGTCGTTACGTGCAAGCCCTTTATGCACATAGCACGCTTGTTTTTTGTGCAAAGATAACAAAAACGCACCCTCTCTGTTTGGTTGACAATGTGCAGTTGTGTGGGTATAATACACAAAGCTATAAGTTGCACCCCCGAAAACGGACGTCGCACATCCCCCTTGTCCGGTGTCGAGGAGGACGCGGATCCCACCGCTTTTTAGCAAGCAAGGGAAATTCTGCATAAGTTTGCGTCGGTTACACAAACTGATCGTGTCCCCCTCTCAGAAAGGAAGCATTTATGGACAAAAAGAGTATTTTGAAAGATCTGTTGGATCGCGTGAAGGGTATCGCGCGAAGCCGTCGCTTCGCCGCCGTTATCCTTGCCGGCTCCACACTGCTCATGTCGACGATGGTTTCCGTCTATACGCGTGCGGTCACCGTCACCGACGGCGCCGAAAGCCGCATGGTGCTCACCATGCACAGCGATCCTTATAAGGCGTTGGAAGCCGCTGGCATCAAAATGGAGCAGTACGATGAACTGGAAGTCAGCGAGGACGCATCCACCATCACCATCAACCGCGCCATGACCGTTGAGGTCAAGGCAGACGGCACCTCGACGCTGTTGCATATGGTCGACGGTACCGTCGCCGACGCACTCGATAAAGCAGGGGTCACCGTCGGTAAATACGATACCCTCAGCTGCACGACCGCCGACGCCGTCACCGACGGCATGTCCATCGTCGTCGATCGCGTCGCCTACCGCGAATATACGGTCAATCAGGCTATTCCTTACGAGACCTCCACCAAATACACCAACGTCATTCGTCCGGGCAAAACGGTCGTGCGCGTCAGCGGTGTCAACGGCAGTAAGACCATCACCTACCGCGAGACCATCGTCAACGGTCAGGTGGTCGAGACCGAAAAAACCAACGAAGTGATCACCAAAAGCGCCGTCAAGCGAGAAGTCATCGTCGGCTCGGCTTACGGCACACCGCTGTCCAAGGCGCCGGGCGGTATTCAGCTTAACGCCAAAAACCAGCCGGTCAATTATAAAAAGGTGTTCACCTCCAAAGACTGCACCGCCTATTCCGTCGGCTCACGCGGCGCGTCAGGTCTGCGATTGGGCGTCGGCACCTGTGCGGTAAACCCCAAGGTGATCCCCTACGGCACGAAGCTGTGGATCACCTCCGCAGACGGCAAATACGTGTACGGCTACGCCATCGCCGCCGACACCGGCTCTTTCGTCAGCAACGGCTCGGGCGTCTTTGCCGACCTGTATTTCGGCTCGTATTACGAAGCGTGCCAGTTTGGTCGCCGCTCACTGAACATTTACGTTATCGGGTAATCAAACAAAAGGGCAACGGAAAATCCGTTGCCCTTTTTATCGTCTTTGCCTAAATGATTACAAAAGTGTAACTTGCTTTCGGACAAGCATATGGTATACTGAAAACGAAGAAAAACCGTAAGGAGTGATCCAATTGTTCTGGGGAGAAGTGCTGAATTTTCTCGACAGCTCCATGACCACACCGACGTCCTACGGCGTATTTCATCTGGTGAGCTTCGCGCTGTCGATCCTCATCGGTGTGTGGCTGTGTATCCGTTTCAAAGACAGCGAGCGCTACGCCAAACGCATCGTACTCATCACCGCGATCATCGTCACGGTGTTTGAGATATATAAGCAGATAAACTACACCTTCACCTACGACGGTACCGCGATCACCGCCGATTATCAGTGGTACGCCTTCCCGTGGCAGTTCTGCTCGACGCCGATGTACGTCGGCCTGCTCGCCGGCCTGACCCGCGGCAAGGTGCACGAGTCGCTGTGCGCCTATCTTGCTACCTTTGCGGTGTTTGCCGGCGTGTGCGTCATGTTCTACCCCAACGATGTGTTCATCTCCACCATCGGCATCAATATCCAGACCATGATCTGCCACGGCTCGATGCTGAGCATCGGCATCTATCTGCTCGCAAGCGGCTACGTAAAACTTGAACACAAGACCATTCTTAAAGCCGTTCCCGTGTTTGCCATCGCAGTCGCGGTCGCCGTGGTGCTCAACGAGCTCGCCCACGCGACCGGCTTGCTCGCGACCGAAGATTTTAATATGTTCTTCGTCAGCCCCTACTGCGATCCGCACCTGCCGGTCTATTCCATCGTGCAACAGCACGTAGCGTTCCCGTGGTGCCTGATCCTGTATATCCTCGGTTTCTCAGTCGCGGCGTATCTGATGCTTCTCATCGCGATGGGGGTCAAAGCGATCGTCAACACGCGCGCGGCAAACAAAAAGCAGGAAATTACGATAAAATGAAAAATAGCTCTTTACAAACGCAGAAGTTTGTGGTATAGTATCATTTGTCTGCGCGACAGACGATTCGGTCACTCGGATCGCGGAGCACGCCCCGTCGGGGAGTCACCGTTTCCCGATACTGAGTTTCCCGAAAATAATTAAAAGAGGTGTATGTATCATGATGTTACCCGAAGAGAAAACCGCTATTATGCAGCAGTATGCTACCCACGAAGGCGACACCGGTTCTCCCGAAGTTCAGATCGCTGTGCTGACCAAGCGCATCAACGACCTGACCGAGCACCTGAAAGCTCATCCGAAGGATCACCACAGCCGCCGCGGTCTGTTGAAGATGGTCGGCCATCGCCGCAACCTCCTCAACTACCTGACCAAGAAGGACATTGCGCGCTATCGTGCGATCGTCGAGAAGCTGGGTCTGCGTAAATAATGTAAGCATAGACAGGCGGAGCTCTCGCTCCGCCTGTTTGCACGAAAACAGGTATGTGCGCAAAAACGAGGACGCCGGAGGGAAAGGGTGTGTGCGGGAAAACCGTCAGGGTTTTCCTGCGCTACAATCAGAAGCCGAAGGCTGCCTCAGACGAAAGCGAGAGGCGTATGCCGAGCGATTTTGTCTGAGGCAGGCGGGATTTATCCCCTCCTGCCTCGTCTTGCGTATTGAAAAAAGTCCGATACGGAGAACAGTCGGTCTTTTAGCAGTGAAACGAGACCTATCGACGCCTGCGTAGGTTTGGTTTTATTGCTAAAATCCGTGCGTTCTCCGTGGAAATAAAATCTAATGGAGGTAAACCACTATGTTCGAAACTTTCCGTACATTCGAGACCACTCTGGCCGGTCGTCCTCTGGTTGTTGAAACCGGCAAAATGGCACAGCTGGCCAACGGCTCCTGCATGGTGCGCTACGGTGACACCTGCATTCTGTGTACCGCCACCGCATCGGCAAAGCCGCGCGAGGGCGTGGACTTCTTCCCCATGTCTGTGGACTATGAAGAAAAGCACTATTCGGTCGGTAAGATCCCCGGCTCCTTCCAGCGCCGCGAGAGCCGCCCGAGCGAAAAGGCGATCCTGACCAGCCGCGTCATCGACCGCCCGATCCGCCCTCTGTTCCCCAAGGATATGCGCAACGACGTCACCCTGGTGTGCACCGTCATGAGCGTTGACCCCGATTGCCAGCCCGAGACCACCGCGATGATCGGTGCGTCCATCGCCATTGCCATCTCCGACATCCCGTGGGCAGGTCCCATCAGCGGCGTCGTGGTGGGTATGGTGGACGGCCAGTTGGTCATCAACCCCACCGCTGAGCAGGAAAAGCGCTCCGAGATGCACGTAACCGTCGCGTCCACTGCGGATCTGGTTGCGATGATCGAGGCCGGCGCCAACGAGATCGACAACGACACCATGTTCGACGCCATCATGGCCGGCCACGAGGCCAACCAGCAGGTCGTCGCATTCATCAACGATATCGTCAAAGAGATCGGCAAGGAGAAGTTCGCCTTCACCTCGAACGATCCCGATCCGGCGATGTACGAGGCGATCAAGGACTTCGCCATCGAGGATGTGCGCTATGCGCTCGACACCGATGACAAGCGCATCCGCGACGAGCGTCTTAAACCCGTGTACGAGAGCGTGCACGCGAAGTTTGACGAGGAATACCCCGAGGCGATCGAGAAGATCGACGAGTGCCTGTACAAGCTGCAGAAGTACGTCGTGCGCCGTTGGCTGCTCGACGACGGTAAGCGTGTGGACGGCCGCGGCATCAACGAGATGCGCCCGCTCGACGCACAGGTCGACCTGCTCCCTCGCGTACACGGCAGCGGTATGTTCACCCGCGGTCAGACCCAGGTGCTCACCACCGTGACCCTCGGCGGCTCCAAGGACGCACAGCTGCTCGACGGCCTCGACGACGAGACCGAGAAGCGCTATATGCACCACTACAACTTCCCCTCCTACTCCGTCGGTGAGACCAAGCCCTCCCGCGGCCCCGGTCGCCGCGAGATCGGTCACGGTGCGCTCGCTGAGCGTGCGCTCGTGCCGGTGCTGCCGAGCATGGAGGAGTTCCCCTACACCATGCGTCTGGTCAGCGAAGTGCTGTCCTCCAACGGCTCGACCTCGCAGGCTTCGATCTGCGGCTCGACCCTCGCGCTCATGGCGGCCGGTGTGCCGATCAAGGCACCCGTTGCCGGTATCTCCTGCGGCCTGATCTCCGAGGGCGATCGCTTCATGACCATGGTCGATATCCAGGGTCTTGAGGACTTCTTCGGCGATATGGACTTTAAGGTCGGCGGTACCAAGAAGGGTATCACCGCCATCCAGATGGACCTCAAGGTGCACGGTCTGACCCCTGCAATCATCCGCGAGGCGCTCGACAAGACCTACACCGCGCGTTGCTACATTCTCGACGAGGTCATGCTCAAGGCTATCCCCGAGGTGCGTCCCGAGCTGTCCAAGTACGCGCCCAAGATGCTGTCCACCAAGATCGACACCGATAAGATCGGCGGCGTGATCGGTAAGGGCGGTAAGGTCATCCAGCAGATCCAGTCCGACTGCAACTGCACCGTCAACGTCGAAGAGGACGGCACCGTGACCATTCTGTCCACCGACCTCAACGACGCCCAGCGCGCGTTGCAGATCATCGAGACCATTGCGAAGGATCCCGAGATCGGCGCCATCTACAAGGGCAAGGTCACTCGTCTGATGACCTTCGGCGCGTTCGTCGAGATCGCTCCCGGCAAGGAGGGTCTGGTGCACGTATCCAAGCTCGACCTCAAGCGCGTTGAGCGCGTCGAGGATATCGTGGCCGTGGGCGATACCATCGCCGTCATGGTCACCGAGATCGACGAGCAGGGCCGTATCAACCTCTCCCGCAAGGACGCCATCATCAAGATGGAGGGTCTCAACCCCGACGATTACGCGTCGGCACCGGCCGCTCCTCGCCGCGAGGGCGGTTTCCGCCGCGAGCGTGGTCCCCGTCGCGATCACAACTGATTTGTGGTAATAAAAGCCGCTTTGCTCCGCGAGCAAGGCGGCTTTTTATTCTGCAAATTTTAGGACTTGGCAAAAGGGACGAGTTGTGGTATGATAGTTTCATATGAATATGTCTGCAAGGGGGTATTCCCATGGATAAAGAAAAAGAGTTCGACCTGACCGCCGAGACCGTGAACGACGCGGATAAGCCGACCGCCGACGCGCGCCATGACAAAAACGGCAACCGCCGCGGGCAGAGCAAAGCGGCCGCCTGGATCGGACGGGTCATCAGCCTGTTCTGCGTCATCGGCGTCATCGCGACCGTATGGGGTGCCGTATGGGGCATTCAAAAGCTGTCTGACACCTCTGCGTTGGAAGAGGAGCTGTATTACTTCCTCAAGCCGGTCATCGCCTACTCGCCCGAGCCGTTCGACGACATCGCCACCGCCGCCGAGCAAGACGCCTTTCTTGACGCCGCGGCCTACCGCGTCACCATCGCCGAACAGATCCGCATGATGCAGGAACAGCAGAAGAACAGCAACGCCGAAGTCACCTGCCAATATCCCGTTGACGAGCAGGGCCGTATCGCCATTCCCGTCGAAGAGATCGAGGCATCCTATCGCGCGCTGTTCGGTCCCGACGCACCGCTGACACACCGCTCGGTAGAGGAAAATGCGCTGACTTACAGCGCCGCCGACAAGTGCTATTACGTGCCGTTTAACGAGCTGATGACAGGCTATCAACCGGTCATCGCCTCCTTCAAGAGAGGGGGCAGTTCCTACGTCGTGCGCGTCGGCTTCGTCGCCAACAACGATATCGTTATCGACCAATACGGCAACCAAGTTCCGCCGACCGCCGAGCAGGCATCCTATTTCCAGACCTACACCTTCAAGCGCACGAATGAAAACACCTATTATATCGCCGCTTGTACCCACGAATAAACAAAAAGTCGTTGTGCCTTAATGGCACAACGACTTTTTTATTCTACCACGTATTCGGCGGTCTCCGCCAGCAGACGCGCACCAAGGGTGACGATCATTGACAGACCCTCCGGCACGTATTCCTCGTGCTCGACGCTCCCCTCGCGACGGCACTGCTCCGCGAGCGCACCTTTTGAGAAGGGTAACAAGAGCTTCACCTTGCGGCGATCGGGCGGCAACGCCAGCGCCACCGCCTGCAACAATTCCGCCATGCCCTCGCCTGTGGCGGCGCTGATATACAGACAGCGTTGATCCTCTCGCGCAACGATATCGGGGACGAGATCGCATTTGTTCATCACCTGCAACACCGGACGGTCGCCGCAACCAAGCTCGCGCAACAGATCGCCCGTCACCTGCAAATGCTCGGCAGCATGCTCACTGGACGCGTCGCAGACGTTGAGAATGACGTCTGCCTCCACCGCCTCTTCCAGCGTAGAGTGGAACGCCTGCACCAAATGGTGCGGCAGACGGCGCACGAAGCCGACGGTATCCACCAGCATGACCTCCCGTCCGTCCGGCAGGCGCAGACCGCGCGCCGTCGGGTCGAGGGTGGCAAACAGTTTGTTCTCCGCCAGCACGCCTGCGTCAGTCAAGCGATTGAGCAGGGTGGATTTGCCGGCGTTGGTGTAGCCGACGATCGCCACCGTCGCCACGCCGTCCTTGCGGCGGCGCTCTCGACGCAGGGCGCGCTGGCTCTCCACCTTTTCGAGCTGTTCGCGAATAGCGCTGATGCGGCGACGAATGTGACGGCGATCGCTCTCAAGCTGGGTCTCACCGGGTCCGCGCGTGCCGATGCCGCCGCCCAGGCGCGACAGCGCCGTGCCTTGTCCCGCGAGGCGCGGCAGGCGATATTGCAGCTGCGCCAATTCCACCTGCAAACGGCCCTCCGCCGAGCGCGCACGGCCGGCAAAGATATCCAAAATAAGCGCCGTGCGGTCGATGACGCGGCAGGGAAAGATCTCTTCCAGATTACGCAGTTGGGTCGGGGACAACTCACGGTCCATGATGACCAAATCGATGTCCTGCGCCGCGCACGCCGTCGCCAGCTCCTCGGCGCGACCGCTGCCAAGGCAGGTCGCCTTATCCGGCGCTTCCTTTTTCTGCACGGCAGTGTCCACCACCACCGCACCGGCGGTCGCGGTCAGCTCTGCCAATTCCGCAAGCGACACCGCGGCGTCAAACTCCCCCGTGTCCACCGACACGAGCATCGCACGCTCCGGTGCCTGCTCCTCGATCTCATAAAACGCCATCCGCCAACCCTCCTTCATGTAACTACCCCTTATTGTATCATAAGCATACCCCGGCGGCAAGAAAAAACGCGGTTTTTCTGCTCTCTTGTGCAAACTTTCCAGTATATTACCGAAAATTTCTGTAAAAATTTGTCGCGCAAACGCAAACTCGTAGTGGAAATGTTGCGTGTTTCATGTTACAATAGAAACGTAGAGAATAGATACGGTCGTCAGCCGACCGAGGAGGGCTTTAAAGCATGGATAAAA
The DNA here is from genome assembly GCA_017398485.1 of Clostridia bacterium. Taxonomy (GTDB): domain Bacteria; phylum Bacillota; class Clostridia; order Oscillospirales; family Acutalibacteraceae; genus UBA5905. The sequence continues at coordinate 912 of JAFQFY010000078.1, read as the reverse complement.
TCAGCAGTGAAAACGTCTTTGCTCAGGATGGGCACACCGCGCCTCTGCGCATCATCGCCATGAACGGTGCCGAGGAGCTCGGCGCGAAGATCGAGTGGCACCTGCTCAACTGGGCGCATAAGTGCGGTCGCGACGACGAGACCTTCAAGATCGACGTCGACTGCCCGCGTTTCTCGTCCGGTGACGGCAAGGGCCTCATCAAATCGTCCATCCGCGGCGACGACCTGTACATCCTCGTCGACGTCGGTAATTACAGCTGCAAATACAAGATGTACGGCTTTGAAAATGCGATGTCACCCGACGATCACTATCAGGATCTCAAGCGCATCATCCAAGCCACGGGCGGTAAGGCGGAGCGCATCAACGTTATCATGCCTAACCTCTACGGCGGCCGTCAGCATCGCCGCAACTACCGTGAGAGTCTCGACTGCGCCGTCGCTCTGCAAGAATTGCAGGCCATGGGTGTCGACAACATCGTCACCTTTGACGCGCACGATCCGCGCGTGTGCAACGCGGTGCCGCTGATGGGCTTCGACAACCTCATGCCCTCCTACCAGGTGCTCAAAACCATGTTCCGTTCCATCCCCGACTTTAACCCCAACCGTGACAATCTCATGGTGGTCAGTCCTGACGAAGGCGCGCTCAACCGCAACATGTACTATGCAGTCAACATGGGCGTCGAAATGGGTATGTTCTACAAGCGCCGCGACTACTCCCGCGTCATCAACGGCCGTAACCCTATCGTCGCGCACGAATATCTCGGCACCTCGGTCGAGGGTAAGGATATCTTCATCGCAGATGATATCATTGCCTCGGGCGAGTCGATGCTCGACATCGCCTACGAGCTGAAAAAGCGCAAGGCCGGCCGCATCTATGCTTACGCCACCTACGCGATCTTCACCGCCGGTCTCG
>JAFQFY010000077.1 GCA_017398485.1 Clostridia bacterium | reverse complement strand
TGAAGCCACTGCCGGGAACGATGAGGATGTGCTTGTCGAGCAACAGCTGACGCGCAAACTCCTTGTCGTTCTCGTATTGCAGATACTCCTTTTCGATCTTGGGGAACACGTACAAGGCCGCGTCGTTCTTGACAAACGAGATACCCTCGATCTTTTCGAGTTCCTCACAGGTCGCACGGCGCTGCTCATACAGGCGACCGCCCGGACGGATCATCTGATTGGTATACTCCATGTCCTCCATCGCCGCCGGAATGATGGTCTGCATAAGGGCGTTGGCCGACAGACGCACCGACGCGATCTTGAGCAGGGTCATGCTGATGTCGTTGCGCGGCGCCTCGGGACCCGAGATAACCATCCAGCCGCAACGAAAACCGCACAGGCAGTGAGACTTGGACAGGCCGTTCATGGTGATCATGGTCACGTCGTCTGCCAGACTCGCTAAGGCGGTGTGCTTCTTGCCGTCGAACACCAAACGGTCGTAGATCTCGTCTGCGAGCACGACCAGATCATGTTCACGCGCGACGTTGACGATCTCGGTGAGGATCTCGTCGGAATACAGCACGCCGGTGGGGTTGTTGGGGTTGATGACCAGGATCGCCTTGGTGCGATCGGTGATAAGAGACTTGATCTGGTCGATATCGGGATTCCAGCCGTTCGTCTCGTCGCAACGGTAGTAGACGGGCTTTGCGTAGTGCAGAAGCACCTCGTTCGCCCACAGCGAATAGCAGGGCGTGGGCAGCAGCACCTCGTCGCCCGGATCGAGCAGGGCGGTCGTCACCATCGAGGCGATCTCGCTGACGCCGTTGCCGATGAAGATATCGTCCATGGTGAACGCAGTCACGCCCTTGGCGCGATGGTAGGCGTCGATGGTCTGACGCGCCGGGATCATGCCGCGCACGTCGCAGTAGCCGACCGCCTTATCCATGTTCTCTTTGAGCGCCTCGCGCACGCTATCGGGCATGCCGAAGCCAAACGCCGCGGGGTTGCCCGTGTTGAGCTTCAGGATCTTCTCGCCCTTGGCTTCCAGTTCCAACGCGGTGTAGAAGTTCTTGCCACGGATATCCGAGCCGATCTTTTGCATAATGTCTGCCGTAAAACCCATAATAATCCCCTTTTTCGATAATTTACCTTATAGTATCATATAAATTATACAATTTCAAGTCTTTTCACTGCATCGGCGGTTCAAACACCGGCATAAGCTCCAGCTTGAATTGATTGATGCGGTGCAGGCGGTCGATGCGCGCCTTTTTGTCCATATCGTCGATCTCGCCGGTGCGGATATAACGGTCAAGCTCGGCGTAGGTGAAGCCGAGGTTTTCCTCGTCCGTCTTGCCGCACAGCCCGTCGATCGGCACCTTTTCCACCAGATCGGCAGGCAGGCCGAGCAGATGCCCGATCTGCTTGACCTCCGCGACGGTCAGGCGGCTGAGAGGGCTGAAATCCCCTGCCGCATCGCCGTAGCGCGTCGAATAGCCGACCCAGTCCTCCGACAGATTGCAGGTGTTCGCCACGCGACCGTTACAGCTCTGCGACACCGCGTACACCGTCGCCATGCGGATGCGCGGCGGCAGGTTGGTGCGGCTCTGCGTCGACAGCGTGACGCTGTCGGGCATCGCGTGGATCAGTCCCTCCACGGCGTCCTTGATATTCACCACGTGATAGGCGATGCCGAGGTGGTTGACGAGTTTAAGCGAACAGTCAATATCCGCCTGCTCGCCGCAGGGCATCAGCACGCCGATAACGCGCTCGCGCCCGAGCGCCTCGACGCACAGCGCGGCGACGACGGAGCTGTCCTTGCCGCCGGAGATGCCCACGACCGCGTTGCAGTCGGGACCGTTCGCCGCGAAGAAATCGCGTATCCACTGCACGCACGCGTCTTTTACTTTCAGAGCGTCAAACATACACTCACTCCTTACAGACCGTTCGCCGCCTTAAACTCGAGGAAGTCGTCGTAGGTCATCATCTTGTCGAGCAATTTGCCGTTCTTGATCTCCATGATGCGATTGGCGACCGTCTGGATGAACTGGTGGTCGTAGGAGGAGAACAGCACGTTGCCCGCGAACGCTTCGAGACCGTTGTTCACCGCGGTGATGGATTCGAGGTCGAGGTGGTTGGTCGGCTGGTCGAGAATGAGCACGTTCGAGCCGTACATCATCATGCGCGACAGCATGCAACGCACCTTTTCACCACCCGACAGCACCTTGACCGGCTTTAACACGTCATCTCCCGAGAACAGCATCTTGCCGAGGAAGCCGCGCAGATAGGTCTCGGTGTTGTCGCTCGAATACTGGTTGAGCCACTGCAAGAGGTTCATATCGTTGCCCTCAAAGAAGGCGGTGTTGTCCTTCGGGAAATAGGACAGGCTCGTCGTGCCGCCCCATTTGTACGAGCCGGCATCCGGCTCGAGCTCACCGGTGAGGATCTTAAACAGCGTCGTCGTCGCGATCTCGTCCTGACCGACGAAGGCGATCTTATCGCCCTTGTTGACGCGGAAGGAGATGTCGTCGAGCACCTTAACGCCGTCCACCGTCTTGGAGATGCCCTCGACGGCGAGGATCTCCTTACCGGCCTCGCGATCCATCTGGAAGCCGACGTACGGATAGCGGCGCGAGGACGCCGGCATCTCCTCAACGGTCAGCTTGTCGAGCAGCTTGCGACGCGAGGTCGCCTGACGCGACTTCGACTTGTTCGCGGAGAAGCGCTGGATAAAGCTTTGCAGCTCCTTGATCTTTTCCTCGTTCTTGCGGTTTTGCTCGCGCATCATGCGCTGAATGAGCTGGCTGGACTCGTACCAGAAGTCGTAGTTACCGACGTAGATGCGGATCTGCGTGTAGTCAACGTCGACGATATGGGTGCAGACGTTGTTGAGGAAGTGGCGGTCGTGGGACACGACGATGACGGTGCCCACATAGTCCATCAGGAAGTCCTCCAGCCAGCGAATGGAGTCGATGTCAAGGTGGTTGGTCGGCTCGTCGAGCAGGATGATGTCGGGCGCGCCGAACAACGCGCGCGCGAGCAGGATCTTGACCTTTTCCTTGTCGGCGAGCGCGCTCATCGGCTCGTACAGACGGTCGGTGGACAGACCGAGACCTTGCAGAATCTGTCCCGCCTCGGTCTCCGCCTCCCAGCCGCCGAGCTCGGCAAACTCGCCCTCGAGCTGTGCCGCCAACTCGCCGTCCTCGTCGGAGAAGTCCTCTTTGGCGTACAGGGCGTCCTTTTGCTGCATGATCTCATACAGGCGAGGATTGCCCTGGATGATGGTGTCGAGCACCGTGAACTCGTCGTAGGCGTAGTGGTCCTGTTTGAGCACCGACATGCGCGTGCGCGGGTCGATGATGACCTCGCCCGAGGTCGGCTCGAGATCGCCCGACAGGATACGCAGGAAGGTGGACTTACCTGCGCCGTTGGCGCCGATGACGCCGTAGCAGTTGCCGCCGACAAACTTTAAGTTGACGTGCTTAAACAGGTCTTGTCCACCAAAATTAATTCCCAAATCCGAAACTGTAACCATGATATCCTCCTATTTTTGCCGAAATTCCGTTTTCGGCGCACATACGTTTTTAGTATACTGGAAATCGGCGGAAAATGCAACTGTTTGCCCACGCTTTTTGCGAAAAAACGGAAAATCGGATACGGCTTGCCCGACTCCTTGCGCATCTTCCCAAGATGCGCCGCAAAGAATTGTACAACATAGCCAAAACGACGCGCTTTCACCCCTCGTTCTATTGACATTTTGACAGTAAACATGGTATACTGATATTGGAAAATTTAGGGAAAGCGGTGAATCCGATGGTTAAGTGATCGTATCGTTCGTCCGACACACGGGTCATTGATCGAGGAGGCTTTACTATGAAAAGAATTTTAGCAATTATTTGTGTCGTGGTCGCACTTTTCTCGTGCGGTTGCGACGCAGGTGCGAAGTCGACGTTCACCTCGAGGATGACACCGGAAAACGGCACGCAGGCGCTCAAATATTTCCATCAAGAACTGGATAACGCCATTGACGAGGAAGACTACACGGCTTTGCGTTGCCTTTCCCGTGCGTATGAAGTGAATTCTACTACTTCGACCGCATGCGATTTCACTCTGCAGGATAAGGCGTTTATCCGTTCTCTGCTGAAAACGCTCAAAAAGACCAAGTTCTCGTCAATCGAGCAAATCAACCCCAACAGGACCGGATGCGGCCCTGTCACGATGTGGTATTTAGAGTATGGGGACAGTACAGTGCCTGTGTGCGGTATGTACCCGAGCAATGACCCGGACGAATCCTGTATCGGAATATGCTATACCGACGACATCGCATACGAGTTTTATTTGCGTGATCCCTCTCTGGTTCAAACCATATATCAAATGCTTGAGCAGCAGTGTGTCAAGGAGGGCATCACGATAGAACCCTATCCTAACCACGGACTATCGAGTAGCGAAGAATAACGTGAAAGCAAAAAAAGGCGAATGGGTTTTTCCCATTCGCCTTTTTCTTTTGGTTATTTCAGTTGCTGCTTGACCCAAGCGATCTGCGCTTCGACCGAGGCAACGGAGGTGCCGCCCTCGCTGATACGCTTTTCCACGCAGGTTTTAAGGTCGATCGCCTCGTACACGTCGTCTTCAATAAGAGAACAGAACTCCTTATAGGTCGCCAGCGGTAACGCGTCGAGGGTGGTCTTATCCTCAATGCACTTGGCGACCGTGCGACCCGACACCTTGTAGGCGTCGCGGAACGGCAGGCCCTTGCGCACGAGATAGTCCGCGAGGTCGGTGGCGTTGATGAAGCCGCCCTTCGCCGCGGCAAGCATCACGTCGGGGCGCGTCTTCATGGTCGCGACCATGCCGACGAACACCTCCAGACACATTTTGACCGTGTCGCAGGCGTCGAACACGCCCTCTTTATCCTCTTGCATATCCTTATTATACGCCAGCGGCAAGCCTTTGAGGGTGGTGAGCAACGCCATCAGGTCGCCGTAGACGCGACCCGTCTTGCCGCGCACCAGCTCCGCCATGTCGGGATTCTTTTTCTGCGGCATGATGGACGAGCCGGTGGTGAACGCGTCGGAAAGCTCGACGAAGCGGAACTCCCAGCTCGACCACAGAATGATCTCCTCCGAGAAACGCGACAGATGCATCATCAGGATCGACAACGCGCCGAGCAGCTCCGCGCAGAAATCGCGGTCGGACACGCCGTCGAGGCTGTTGCGGCAAACGTCGTCGAAGCCGAGCTTGTCCGCCTCAAAATGGCGGTCGGTCGCATAGGTCGTACCGGCGAGCGCACACGAGCCGATGGGCGACACGTTCATGCGCTTTCGGCAGTCCGCCAAGCGCGACAGGTCGCGCGTGAGCATCATCGCGTACGCCATCAGGTGATGACCGAAGGTGATCGGCTGGGCGCGTTGCAGATGCGTGTAGCCGGGTAGAATGACCGCCTTGTTTTGCTCCGCCTGCTCGACGAGCACGCCGAGCAGCTCGCGCACGAGCGCCGTGATCGCGTCGATCTCCTCGCGCAGATACATGCGGATATCCAGCGCGACCTGATCGTTGCGGCTGCGCGCGGTGTGCAGCTTTTTGCCCACGTCGCCCAAACGCTCGGTGAGCACCTGCTCGACGAACATGTGAATGTCCTCGCAGGTCATGTCGATCGCCAGCGCGCCGCTGTCGATGTCGTCGAGGATCGTCTGCAAACCGTCGAGGATCGTCGCCGCTTCGTCGGCGGTGATGATGCCCTGCGCACCGAGCATGGCGGCGTGCGCCATGCTGCCGGTGATATCCTGCTTATACATACGGCTGTCAAAGCCGATGGACGAGTTGAAATCGTCCGCCACTTGGCTGGTGACGCCGTCGGTGCGTCCTGCCCACATTTTTGCCATATTTTACACTCCTATCAGAACCAGAAACCCAGTCCTTCCAACAAGATTTTGATACCCATTAAGATTAAGATGATACCGCCCAAGCGCTCGGAGGCGGTCTTATACCGCGCGCCGAACACGCTGCCGATCTTCACCGCGGCGGCGGACACCGCAAAGGTGATCACGCCGATGGCGGCGATCGCCATCCACAGCTGTGCCCAGTTGAGATAGAACGAATAGGACACGCCGACGGCGAGCGCGTCAATGCTCGTCGCAATCGCCAACGGCAGCATCGCCGCCGCGCCGAAACAGGCGTTACAGCACTCCTCTTCCTTCTGGAAGGATTCGCGCAGCATGTTGCCGCCGATAAGCACCAGCAGCACGAACGCCACCCAGTGATCGTAGCGGTTGATAAAATCCGCAAAGGTGCGCCCAAGGGCGTAGCCGATCAGCGGCATCAGCGCCTGGAATCCGCCGAAATACACGCCGGCGATCAGGCAGTGGCGCGCCTTGGCGCGTCCGGCGGCCAAGCCCTTGCAGATGGACACCGCGGCGGCGTCCATCGACAGGCCCAGACCGATAAGCAACAGCTCAATAAAGCTCAAAGCGTTCTCTCTCCCGTTCTTTTTGTGTTCTATACTTATGTTCTCACAAATGCACAAAATGCATCATTTGCCCCGTGAGCACCAGCACGACCAGCCACACAAGCAGGGCAATCAACGCGATCAGTAACGGACGGCGGCGTGCACGATCCGTGTCCTCGCGCGTCGCGCCGACAAGCACGGCGGCTCGTACGAAAAAGCAAAACGGCAACGCAGTCCACACCAGCATCAGCAGGTTTGCGGCGGTGTCTGCGCCGCTCGCGGCGGCGTTATCCATGCCTCCGTAAAGGAGAAAAAAGATCATCCACAAAAGCAATGCCGCGCCGCCCGTGACACCGAGAAAGCACGCGTCCGCGCCGCGACGGCGATACACGCCGACGCCGACGAGCGCCACGCCGACAAACAACAGCCACCGCACCGCACGCAACACCGCGGCGGCGGTCAGGTCGTCCAGCGTCGCCTGCAACCACCAGCCAAGACCGATGAACGCGGCGGTGCACACGAGGTACACCGCCGCCTTGGCAGTGCGGCTCACGCCTTGTCCGCGCGGTGCCACTTGACACCCTGCGGCGTATCTTCCAGCACGATGCCGCGCGCGTTCAGCTCGTCGCGGATGCGGTCGGCCTCGGCCCAGTTCTTTTCCTTACGGGCGGCGGTACGCGCGGCGATGAGCGCCTCGATCTCCTCGTCGTCCTCCGCCTTTTCTTCGCGCGCGTAGCAGAAGCCGAGCACGTCGGTCAGCTCGTCGAACAGCGCTTTACCCACCTCAACGGTCGCCTTGGTGGCGGTGCCGGGTGCGAGCATAAGGTTAATATCCTTGACCAGCTCGAACAGCGCCGCAATACCGTCGGCGGTGTTGAGGTCGTCGTCCATCGCGTCGATGAACTGCTGACGACGCGCCGCGACCTGCGCGACGAACGCCTCGTCTGCATCGCCGTCGGCGGCGTTGCCCAGCGCGAACGCCATGGCGTTCTTGCAGTTGTACAGACGATCCAGCGCGCCGATGCCCTGCTGAATGATCTCGACGTTGTAGTTGATCGGACTGCGATAAGACGAGGAAATCAGGAAGAAGCGGATCGGCTCATAGCCGAACTCGTTGGCGACGTCGCGCACGGTGAAGAAGTTGCCGAGCGATTTCGACATCTTCTTGTTGTCGACGTTAATGTAGCCGTTGTGCATCCAGTAGCGCGCGAACGGCACGCCGTTGCAACACTCGCTCTGGGCGATCTCGTTCTCGTGATGGGGAAACACGAGATCCTGCCCACCGCCGTGAATGTCGATGGTCTCGCCGAGATAGCGGCGCGCCATCGCGGAGCATTCGATATGCCAGCCGGGACGACCGTCGCTCCACGGCGAGGTCCAGCTCGGCTCGCCCTCTTTGGCGGCTTTCCACAGCGCAAAGTCCAGCGGATCTTCCTTGACCTCTCCGACCGCGATGCGCGCGCCGGATTCCAGATCGTCGATCGGCTGATGCGATAATTTGCCGTATTCGTCAAACTTGCGCGTGCGGAAATACACGTCGCCGTTGGCGGCAACATAGGCATAGCCTTTGCCGATAAGGGTGGTGACGATCTGCTGGATCATATCAATGTTTTCAGTCGCCTTGGGGTGGGTGGTCGCCTGACGCACGCCGAGACCTTTGGCGTCGGTCCAGAATTCCTCAATATACTTCTGAGCCACCTGCTCAAAGGTCAGGCCCTCCTCGTTGGCACGGCGAATGATCTTGTCGTCAATATCGGTGAAGTTCTGCACGAAGTTGACCTCGTAGCCGCGCCATTCGAGATAACGGCGCAACACGTCGAACACGCACAAAGGACGCGCGTTGCCGATGTGGATGAAATTATACACGGTCGGGCCGCAGGCGTACAGACGGACCTTGCCCTCCTCAATGGGAATGAATTCTTCCTTCTGTCGCGTCATGGTGTTAAAGATCTTCATGGTAAATCTCCTTATTCTTTGGATTTTAACTCGTTTTCCAACTGCTCAATGCGTTCTTCCAAGCGTGCAAACTCCTGCACCACGGGGTCGGGAATGTGGATCTGGTCGAGATCCTGCACGCGCTCACCGTCGCGGCGCACCACCTTGGCAGGCACGCCAACGGCGGTGCAGTTGTCGGGGATATCGGTGAGCACCACCGCGCCGGCGGCGATGCGCACGTTGTTGCCGATCTTGATCGGGCCGAGCACCTTGGCGCCCGAGCCGACCATGACGTTGTTGCCGAGGGTGGGGTGGCGCTTACCGGTGTCCTTGCCCGTGCCGCCGAGGGTCACGCCCTGGTAGATGGTGCAATCGTCACCGATCTCGGTGGTCTCACCGATGACAACGCCGGTGCCGTGGTCGATGAAAAACCGCTTGCCGATGGTCGCCGCCGGATGGATCTCGATGCCCGTCTTGCGCACGCAACGCTGGGACACCCAGCGCGCGAGCAGGGGATGCCCGCTACGGTATAACTTGTTCGCGCGGCGGTGGGAGCGCAGGGCTTTATACCCGTTATACAACCACCAGACCTCAAAATCGGACTGCGCCGCCGGGTCGCGTTCGCGAATGGTGGCGATGTCCTCGCGCATTTGCTTAAACATGGATCTCTCTCCTTACAAAAAAATACACCTCCGTCACCCGTACAGGTGACGGAGGTGAGACAACTCTCACGGTTCCACTCCGCGTTTCACTCATCAGCTCCAAACAGAGCCTTGCCCGATAACGGAGGCGCGCCGCCGAACGATACTCGCCGCCAAAGGCGCTTTCCCATTCGGAGCGGGCAGGTGCATTTCGCCGTGTCGTGCGCCAAGGTCGCTTGCAGCCGTGGCAACCTCTCTCTGGTGCGCCGTGCGCGGTTACTTCTCCCGTCCATAGCTTTTAATTATGTTCACATATTACTATTATATTGATTTTTTTCGATTTGTCTACCCTTTTTTAATTTTCTTTAAAATAACGGCGCAGCTGCCACACATATTGCACGCCGGACACCACCGTGGCGACCACCGACACCCAAATGAGCACGATGCCGATGCTAATGAGCACGACACCTGCCACCCAGTTGCCGCTGAGCCACTCACATACCTGGAACGCCGCGAGCATGTAGATGATGGACACCATCTGCATGACAGTTTTAAGCTTGCCGGCAAAGGACGCCGCGACCACCACGCCGTCCTTGGCGGCGAGCAGACGCACCGACGTGACCATGAACTCGCGCGCGAGGATCAGCATCACCGCCCAGCACAGCGACTGCGAGCCGTCGAGCTGACACAGGATGCCGAGAAATGCGGCGGTGGTGAGCATCTTATCCGCCAACGGATCAAGGAATTTGCCGAGATTGGTGATCAACCCGTCGCGGCGCGCGATCTTGCCGTCAAAATAGTCGGTCAGCGACGCGGCGATGAACAGCACCAGCGCCACGGTGTAATGATATGGAAATTCCACGAGCAACGCCGCCAGAAACACGAACGTGATCACACAGCGCAAGACCGTCAGTTTATTCGGTAAATTCATTCGATCATCTCCCCTATCAGGTCCCAATCCATCGTATCGGTAACGGACACCTGCACGAGGTCGCCCGGCGCCACGCGGTGCGTGGGGGTGAAAAACACCTTGCCGTCGATATCCGGGGCGTCGCCCTCACTGCGGCCGAACCAGCACTCGGCGTATTTATCAAAGCTCTCGACGAGCACGGTCAGCGTCTTGCCGACGAGTGACTCGTTGCGGCGGTCGGAAATGCGGCTCTGTTCTTCCATAAGAATATCGCGACGACGCGCCTTTTCTTCCTCAGGCACCTGGTCAGGCATCGTTGCCGCCGGCGTGCCCTCCTCCGCGGAATAGGCAAAACAGCCGAGGCGCTCGAACTGCGCGTCCTGAATAAATGCACACAGATCCTCGAAATCCTCCTCGGTCTCGCCGGGGAAGCCGACCATCATCGTCGTGCGCAGGGTGATGCCCGGCACGCGCTCGCGGATACGGCGGATCAGCGCGGTAAGCGAGTCGCGATCGCCGCGGCGGTTCATCGCACGCAGGACGTTGCCGCTCGCATGCTGCAACGGCAGATCCATATACGGCAGCACCTTCTCCTCACGCGCCATAACGTCGAGCAATTCGTCGGTGATATGTTCGGGATAGCAATACAGCAGGCGGATCCAGCGCAGACCGTCGATGCGGCACAGAGCGTTGAGTAGCTGCGGCAGGCGATAGTCGCCGTAGATATCGGTACCGTAGACGGTGGTATCCTGCGCAACGAGCACCAGTTCCTTGACGCCGTCAGCGACCAGTTTTTCCGCTTCGGCCAGGATAGCCTCCATCGGGCGACTGCGCAGGTTGCCGCGGATATACGGGATCGCGCAATAGGCGCAACGGTTGTTACAGCCGTCCGCTATGCGCAGATAGGCGAAGAAATGCGGCGTGGTTTGCAGGCGGTCGCCCTCCAACGACCAACATTCCTTCGGCGGAAAACGGTACAGGCTCTCACCTGCCGTCACTTTTTCGACCGCTTCAACGATATCGCCGTTAGCTCCAAGCCCCAACACGCCGTCGCATTCGGGCAATTCCTTGACGAGCTCCTGCTGATAGCGCTCCGCCAGACAGCCGGTAACGATGATGCCTTTAATGCGCCCTTCTTTTTTAAGCTGGGCGAATTCCAATATGTTATCAATGGATTCCTGCTTGGCGTCCTCAATAAAACCGCAGGTGTTGACGATCACCACGTCGCAAAGACCGCTGTCGGCGGTGATCGCATAGCCTGCCGCCTCTAATTTCGCCAGCATCAGCTCGGCGTCCATCTGGTTCTTCGGACAGCCAAGGGATACCATACCAACTTTTACTGCCATTGTGTTTCGTTCTCCTCGAAATCGGTTTGCATCTCTTCATCATACGCCGCGAACGCCCGTCGGATCGCATCGAAGGAAAATCCGCGCCGTGCCAACGCCGCCTTGACGCGCTCGCGCGCGTCGCGGTCATTTATCTTATTATAATATTTTTTCTCGATTAGTGCAAGTGCTTGTTGAAAATCCTCGCAAACGATCTCCTCGGTCGCAAGGTCGGCGGTCTCCCCGTCCACGCCGCGGCGACGAAGTTCCTGCGCCACGCGGCGTTTCGGGTATTGCTTCGAACGGCTCAGGCTTTGCGCCATGCGCGCGGCGTACCGCTCGTCGTCTAGCAAACCAACCTCCGTCAACCGCTCCACCACGCGTGCGGCAATTGCCGGACGCGCCTCGGTGAGCAGTTTTTTCTCCAATTCCTTGCAGGCGTAGTCGCGCAGACCGAGCAGATACAGTGCCCGTTCACGCGCGCGGTTGTATTCCGAGGTTTCCAGTAATGCGCCAAGCTGTTCCTCGGTGATGGTGCCGCCCACGCGATACGCCGACTCGTCAAAGGTACGCAGGTCCACCGTCGGACCATCCTGCCCGTCGAGCACCAGTAGATATAAACTGCGCCGCCGACGGCGCGCTTCGGTAATGATCATAGTCTTCTCCTACGCAGAAAAGGGCAGAGAGAACTCTCTGCCCTTTGATGCTTTTATTCGTCGTCGACAACGATGTCGATCTGTGCCTTTGCCGCGGCACCGGTCATCTGCGGCGCCGCCGCAAGCGGAATCTCCACCGGCGTCATCGGTGCCGCCGAGACGGCACTGCGCGTGCCGGGCACGAGCTTGTGCATATTCTCACGCACCTGCGCCTCAATTTCCGCCGATAACTCGGGGTTGTTACGCAGCAGGTCGCGCACGTTCTCGCGTCCCTGCGCCAAGCGCTCGCCCTTATAGCCGAACCACGAGCCGGATTTCTCCATGATCTCCAGCTTGACCGCCAAATCGACCAGTTCGCTGTCCTTGGAGATGCCGATACCGTACAGCACGTCAAACTCCGCCTGCTTAAAGGGCGGTGCGAGCTTGTTCTTGACCACCTTGACGCGCGTATGCGAGCCGATGGCGTCCTGTCCGTTTTTGAGCGTTTCGGTGCGGCGCACGTCCAGACGCACCGACGCGTAATATTTCAGCGCGTTACCGCCCGAGGTGACCTCGGGGTTGCCGTACATCACGCCGACCTTCATACGAAGCTGGTTGATGAACAGCGCCAAGCAGTTGGACTTGGACACGACAGGGGCGAGCTTACGCATCGCCTGCGACATCAGACGCGCCTGCAAGCCGACGTGGGCGTCGCCCATCTCACCTTCGATCTCCGCGCGCGGCACCAGCGCCGCGACCGAGTCGAGCACCACGATGTCCACCGCGCCCGAGCGAATGAGCGCCTCCATGATCTCCAACGCCTGCTCGCCGGTGTCAGGCTGGGAAACGAGCAGAGAGTCCACGTCCACGCCGAGTGCGCGCGCATACACCGGGTCAAGCGCGTGCTCAACGTCGATATACGCCGCTTCGCCGCCCTGCTTCTGGGTCTCGGCGACCACGTGCAGTGCGAGCGTGGTCTTACCCGACGCCTCGGGTCCGTAGATCTCGACGATGCGCCCTTTCGGCAGACCGCCGATGCCCAATGCGGCATCCAGCGACAGCGAGCCGGTCGGCACGGCGTCGACGTGCATCTTGCTGTTTTCGCCAAGGCGCATGACCGAACCCTTACCGAACTGCTTCTCGATCTGCGCGAGAGCCATGTCCAGCGCCTTGCGACGCTCGGTGGACGGCTCCTCGGCGGTTTTTTTCGTCTTATCTGCTTTAACAGCCATTGTGAAATTCCTCCTTGGAATATCCGTTTTTCTCTCTTCGGAGAGTCATTGACTGCATTATACACCAACCAAAATCAAATTGCAATAGTTTTTTCGAACATTTGTTTGGTTTTTTATTTTTTCGTGCCGAAAACCACCCGTTCGACACCGCCGAGATCGCGGGTAATGCCCACGTCTGTCAGCCCGACGGCTGTAAACAGCGCGGCGACCGCCTGCGCCTGCCCGATGCCGACCTCCACGGCGCAAACACCGCCGTAGCGCAGTTTTGAGCACCAGTTTTGCGCGATCGCGCGGTAGAATTTGAGACCGTCTATATCGCCGTCGAGCGCCATGCGCGGCTCGCGTTGCACCTCGCGCATAAGAGCGTCGAGGTCGCCGCTCGGAATATACGGCGGATTTGACACGATGGCATCCCAGCCGTCCTCAAAGGCGTCCTGCGCCGCCAGCACGTCTGCCTGCCGCACGGTGACGGCATAGGACGGATAGCGCGCAACGTTCTCGCGCAAAAAGGGCAGTGCCGCATCCGACAGCTCCACCGCGGTCACCTGCACACCGTCGCACAGGCTCGCGATGCCAAGCCCGACGCAACCGCTGCCGGCGCACAGATCCAGCACGCACGGTCGGTCGACATCGCCCAAGCGGCGTGCAACCAGCTCGCACAAACATTCGGTATCCGCGCGCGGAATGAGCACACCCTCGCCCACGGCGAGCGTGAGCGACAGAAAATCCCATTGCCCCAAAATGTATTGAAGCGGTCGCCCGTCGGCGCGCTCGTTCAGCGCGCGCGCGAGCCGTTCGCTCTGCTCGGCGGTCAGCTCTGTATCGCGCGGCGCGTGACCGCGCGGCAAGCCGCTGAGATCCTCCAACAGGCACCGCGCGTCAAACGCCGCGTCCTCACAGCCGGCGGCGGTGAGCATCGCCGTCGCGTGCGCGTGCCATTGCCGTTGCGTCACCAGTTATCCGCCTCCGCGTCCTCGGGAATCACCGCTTCCAGCGCGGCGACGGCACATTCGATCATGTCGTCGGTCGGCTCCTTGGTGGTAAGATGCTGTAACCACACGCCCGGAGCGGAAATAACGCGCGTCAGCCAATTATCCTTTCGACCGGCGAGCTTGATGAGCTCGTAGCCGACGCCGACCGACAGCGGCAACAGCAATAGTTTGATCGCCGTGCGCAACCACGGGATCGTAATCGGGATAAGGATGGATATGACGATGCCGACAAGCAGCATCAGGATCATAAATGAGGTGCCGCAACGCGGATGGAAGCGGCTCTGCGCGCGCACGTTCTCCACCGTCAGCGGCAGTCCCTTCTCGTAGCAGAAGATCGACTTGTGCTCCGCACCGTGATACTGGAAGGTGCGGCGAATGTCCTTCATACGCGACACCAACAGCAGATACACCACGAAGATGACGATGCGCAACACGCCCTCAAACAGGCCGCGGAAATACGGCTGTTCGAGCGACGGTGCCAGCATCGTCAGCCAGGAAAACAGCTGGATCGGCAGCCACAGGAACAAGATAAGCGACAAAACCACACCGACCACCGACGCGACGATCATGAGGACGTTCATCAGGCGGTGTTGCTTCTTCTCTTCCTCTTCGGTCTTGGGTTTTTCCTCATCTTCCAGTCCGGACAGCTCCGCGGAGCGCATGAGGCTCTTGTAGCCATACAGCATCGAATCCACAAACCCAAACACGCCGCGTATAAGCGGCCACTTCGTCCATTTCGGGCGGTTGGCGGCGGGGTTTTGCATCTCCTCGACCACCATCTTGCCCGACGTATGCCGCACCGCCATGAAGGTCTTCTCGGGACCGCGCATCATCACGCCTTCAATAAGTGCCTGACCGCCGATAGAGGTCTTTTTCATCGGGCACACCTGTTCTCTTGCCATGTTTATCCGTTCCTTTCTTCCGTCGGCAACAGCACCGTCACGGCGGTGCCGACGTTCGGCTCACTGTCGATTTCCATTTGTCCGTTATGCAGGCGAACGATCTCGTCTGCCACCGCCAGACCGATGCCCGAACCGGGGTTGTTGGAATCGGTCTGATAAAATTTCTGCGTCACCTTCGCGAGCTTGTCCTCGTCGATGCCGATGCCGGTGTCGCTAATGACGATCTGCACAGCGTTTGGCAACGCCGCCGCTTCCACGCGGATGCGATCGCCGGCGCGGGAATACTTCACCGCGTTGTCGAGAATGTTGACCAACACCTGTTTGATGCGGTCGGCATCTCCCGTCACGGGCGGCAAATTCTCACACGGACAATATTCCAGCCGTATACCTGCGCGCGCGGCGCGGTCGCGGAAGAGGAGCACCGCCTCCTCCAGCTCCGCCGACACGCTCAAACGCCCGAGGCGCAGGGTAATGCGCCCACTCTCCATGCGCGAAAAGTCGAGCAGTTCCTCCACCAGTCCCGACAGACGGGTGGCCTCCTTGCCGATGACCGCCAGACCTTGTGACACCAACTCGCGATCCTCGGGCGCCGCCTGCATGGTCTCGCTCCATCCTTTGATCGCGGTCAAAGGAGTGCGCAGTTCGTGCGACACCGAGGAAATAAACTCGTTTTTCATCTGCTCGGCGGTGCCGATCTCGCCCGCCATGAAATTGATCGAGTCGCACAAACGCCCGATCTCGTCGTCGTAATGCTTGTCAAGACGCACGTCGTATTCCCCCATCGCGATGCGTCGCGCCGTATGGCTGACGGCGGCGACGGGATTGACGATGGAATTAACAAAATACAGGCTCGACAGCGACATAAAGAACACGATCAGCAAAATAAAGCCGAACAACAGCAACGACAACAGCCACACCTGCCGATCCACCAGCGACAAGGACACCACATAGCGCAACGCGCCCACGACAGTGCCGTTTTGGTCGGCTTGCAGGACGGTCTTGGCCATCACCTTTTCGCCGGCGGCGTTACGACCACGCCAGACGCCTTCGCCGCTTTCCTGCGACAACGCAAGGGTGAAATCCGACGGCTTTCGATCGTCACTCGGCACGAAACCGGTCGACGACAGCAACACGTTGCCGCTGTTGTCCAACACCTGCAACTCCATTTTGTCTTTATCGGTGAAATACGCAATAAGCTCGCGGCTGCCGGTCGTCCAGTTCGCCGTTTCCGCCAACGAGGTCATCTCCATCGTGCGTTGATACAGCTGGGCGCGGCTGTCGAGGGCACTTTCCACGCTTTGATAATAGTAATAATGCAGCATTGCGGTGAACAGCACCTGCAACACCAGCAAAAAAGCCAAGATCACGGCAAAAACGTGGGTGATCCATCGCCGCGTCAAACTGTTTCGCGGAAACAGCCGCCACCGCCGCGCATGCGCACGGTACGGGCGTTTCTTTATCCGTTCCATTGATAGCCCATCCCCCAGACCGTACCAATATACCGCGGTTGCGACGAATTATCCTCGATCTTCATGCGCAAGCGGTGGATATTGACGTCCACCACCTTTTCGTCACCGATATAATCATCGCCCCACACCTGCCGCAAAATCTCCGCGCGGCTGAGAGGCTTGCCGGGGTTCTGAAAGAAAAATTCCATGATCTGATATTCCATCTGGGTCAGTTCCACCGGCACGCCGTCGCGGCACAGCTGCCGCTGGCGCAGGTTGAGGGTGAACTGACCGCTTTGCAACTGCTCGAGGAGGTTGACCGAGGTGTCGGGCTTAGAGGACAAGCGCCGCGCCAGCGCCGCCACACGTGCAAGCAGCTCGGCGATGCCGAACGGCTTGGTGACGTAATCGTCCGCGCCCATTTTCAGCCCGTTGACCTTCTCTGCCTCCTGTGTGCGCGCGGTGAGCATGATGATGCCCATCGTCGCGTTCTGCCGACGCAGACGGCGGCAGGTCTCGAATCCGTCGATGCCGGGAAGCATCACGTCGAGCAGGGCGATATCGATATCGGGATGCGCGGCGAACAGACGCAACACCTCTTCGCCGCTGCCTGCCTCCAACACCTCGTAACCGGCGCGACGCAGATTGAGCACCACGAAGGAGCGAATGGATAATTCATCTTCACAAACCAGTATCTTGCACACGGCACTCACTCCTTTCAGCCTTCCAATCTGGACACCATATACCGCACGGTGTCGATATCCAGCCGTTGTCCGTCGAACCGGACCTCACAACCGCCGTAGCCCTCCGACGGCTCAAATAACAGCTCGTAATCGCTCTCATCCTCGGACACGACGCGCAAATGCATCAGCGGCTCGTCGTCTGCCACGAGGGTAAGTTCTCTCCCCACGGCGTCATACGTGGTGGTGACGCGGTCGCGCCACTGGTCGTTGAGCACCACGAAATAGCCGTCGGCGGCGTTCATGACGGTGCTCATATCCACCGCCCACTCGCCGCGCGCATAGTCCCACGCAGACCAATCCGTGCGATAGGCATAATCCGCCACGCTCTCGCCCGCCGCATACGACGGCAACAGCGTGCAGGACGGGATCTCGATCATCGCGTCGCCGTCCACGTCGCGCATAATGAAGCCTGCCGGACGCGCCGTGACGGTGTTAACCATGCTCAGTTGATCGCAAAACGGCGCGTGCAGACCTTCAGCGTCGTAATACACCAATTCCGTGATCGCCGTATCCGTGCCTTTAATGGCGTCAATATACAAACCGTGGACGTTATCCGCCAGACGGCATAAGGTCATGGCGTTGATCTGTTGGATCTGTCCGTCCAACCACACACGGCCGAGGCTCGTCAGCAGGCCGTCCTGCATCGTTTCGAGCGAGGCATACACCGCGTTGTTCGCGGCGATACGCAACAACAGCACGCTGTCCCGACCGTCTGCGGTAAGGTTGCCGACGAACAGACGCGTATATAGCCGATCGTCCGACAGCGTCGTCAGACTCTTTTCAATGGAAAAGATCTTCATGTGATGGTCGCGGCTGTTATAGGTATCCCAGCCTGTGATAAGTTCCGCCGTTCCGTTACCGTCCAGGTCGCCGAACGCGACCTGCAAAATATCCGAGGACGCGCCGACAACGTCTGCCACCGACACCCACTCGTCTTCCTCGCGGCGCAGCATGTTGATATGCGTATCACCCTGCGATGGGCCGAGCGTGTAAAATGCCAGCGCCAAGGCGGCACTTTCGTCGTCGTTGGCAATCGGGTTGCCGTGAGCGTCGCACAGCACGAACGCCGCGGTATGCTGTCCCTCAACGGGATAGCACAGCGTGTAGCCGGTGCCGTTTTGACCGCTGTCGTGGATGTAGGTTTCCAGCGCCTGCTGTACCGCCTGCTGTTCGCCCTGCGTCTGCGGCGGGCGAAGAAACTGCTCCACATCCATACTGCAGCCGCTAAACAAAAACAGGACGGCCAGCACCGTCACAAGCAGCGAATAACGAACTCTCTTTTTCACGGCACGACCCTCCCGTCTGTATGTTTTTGTACTACCCTATATTATAATCTATTTCACAAGCGTCTGTCAACCACGCAACAAAGCGCGCCGCGCGCGGTGATCAGGTAAAACACTCTCCACCAGCGCATGAAACGCCGCGCTGTGATCGTGGTGGCGGATATGCGCCAGCTCGTGCACCACCACATAATCAATCGCCTCAAGCGAATATTGCATCAACCGCCATGAAAAGCACAGGCTGTTTTTACTGCTGCAACTGCCAAACCGCTTACGCGCCGAGGTGATGCGCACCCCTGTCGGCACAAGCCCCATGACCTCGCTGTAATACGCCACGCGCAACGGAATCACGCTCTGCGCGAGTGCACGCAGGCGCATCTCTTCCTCGGGAGATACCTGCCGCGCCGCCTCCTCTTCGTTGCGGCGGCGCTGTATGGCGACGTGCTTTTCAATCCAGTCTGCATGCGCGGTGACAAAGCGATCGATCTCTCGCTTCGAGCATAGAAACGGCGCTCGCACAAGCACACGCAAATCCACCGTGATCTCCAAACTCATGGTGCGTCGTGACGAGCGAACGAGCGTATATTCCGCCATACTACTCCCCCTTTTTTGTTTTATCACCCCTATTTTATCACAGCCGAACACCCCCTCGCAAGTATCGCACCAAAAAACATTGCACTCTTCATAAAAATATGGTAAACTTTTAAAAAACGCAGAAACAAGGACGGTAAGAACATGAATACGATCGGTATTATCGGCGCCATGGATTCCGAGGTGCGCCATCTCATCGCGCGGCTCGAAAAGCCGACCACCCACACGGTGGCCGGTCGTATCTTCGTGCGCGGTCGGCTCGCCGGCTGTGACGCGGTCGTGGTGCAAAGCGGCATCGGTAAGGTCGCCGCCGCCACCACCGCACAGATCCTCATCGATCGCTTCGAGGTCGATACCTTAATCAACACCGGCATGGCAGGCGGTCTGGACGCGCGCTTGGAGGTCAAAGACCTCGTAGTCGCCACAGGCGCTCTGCAACACGACTTCGACCTGACCGCGTTCGGACACGCGCGCGGCTATATGCGCGGTGAGGACGACTCGGTCGCGACCGTGTTCACCGCCGACCGTACGCTTGTCGAGCTGGCTCTTGACGCCGCACGCGAAGTGCTTCCGAAGGAAAGCAAGGCAATCATCGGTACCATCGCCTCGGGCGATATCTTCGTCGACGACAGCGCACTCAAAACGCAGCTCGTGACGCAGTTCGGTGCCGCCGCCGCCGAGATGGAGGGCGCCGCCATCGCGCAGGTCGCCGTCGACAACGGCGTGCCGTTCATCATTTTGCGCACCATATCCGATCTCGCGGAAAAGCAGGCCAACGTGTCGTTCGACGAACTCGAAAGCTACGTCGGACAGCTTGCCGGCGACATCACCGCCGCCCTGCTCAAACGCCTGCACAACGCATAAACCGCACCGACGGGGACAGCCTAATGAAAAAAGGAGCCGTTCCCCGATGCGCGAAACCTATCAATTCCCACCGCACCGAACGCCGATGCCGTTCTGCTTTCCTGACAGAAAGTGGCAAGCTATCGCAAGGAGATTCAACTATGCAACCGAAGATCATCCCGTTAAAACACGATATGACCCTCGTTCACCTGTCGGGGGATCACTACCGCACCGGACGACTGACCGCGGTCATGAGCGTGCCGCTCGCCGAATCCACGGCGGCACAATACGCCATCCTGCCGGGTCTGCTCACCCACAGCAGCCGTCGCTATCCCACCCTCGCGGCCGTGGTTGAACGCCTCGACGAGCTCTACGGTGCGTCCATCCACACCGCCGTCGAGCGCGTCGGGCAGTGGCAGCTGCTCACCTTCTCGACGGGCTTTTTGCGCGCACGCTACACCTTTGACGGGGAGGAGCTTGCGCAGGATTGCGCCGAATTATTGCTCGACATGCTGTTTGATCCTCTGTTCGAAGACGGCGCGTTTACCAAAACAGATTTTGTACGCGAGCAGCGCTGTCTTATCGAGCGTCTGCAAAGCGAGATCAACAATAAGCGCCTGTATGCGCGCCAACAATGCGAAAAACTGCTTTGCCCCGACGAGGCGTACAGTGTCAACCCCGGCGGCACGCTCGAAACAGTCGGCGCCCTGACACCGTCGGCCGCGGCCGAGGCACGCGAAACGTTGCTGTCCTGCGCGCGCATCCACTGGATCTATCAGGGCGACGAACTGCCGACGGCGCTCATCAAATCCATCGAGGCGCGCTTCGCCTCTCTGCCGTCGCGCCGTGCCGTGCGCATGGCGCCGGACAGCACCTACGTGATGAAAGAGAGCGAAAAGACCGAGGAGATGTCCTTGCGGCAAGCCAAGCTGGTGCTCGGCTTCCGCGTGGCCGCCGCCGAGCCGAACGGCGCGGTGATGGCGGCGCGGCTGATGAACACGCTGTGGGGCGGTTGCCCGTCCTCACTGTTGTTCCGCCACGTGCGTGAGGAGCAGAGTCTCTGCTACTATTGTTCGTCCTCCTACGACCGTTTTCAAGGCGTCATCCTCGTCGACAGCGGCGTGGAGGCCGCCGACGCCGCGCGCACGCGTGAAGAGGTGCTCAAGCAGCTCGACGCCATACGCGAGGGCAACTTCTCCGACGACGAGCTGGAGGCGGCGCGCCGTGCGCTCATCCAGCGCTTCACCTCCATGAACGAAACGCCTGCCGACCGCGAATTGTGGACCGTCGGTCAGACGCTGTACGACCGCTATTTCACGCCCGAGCAGGCGATCAGCGAGCTGCTCGCCGTCACGCGTGAGGACGTGTGCCGCGTCGCCAAGCAGGTGCATTTTGATTCCGCCTACCTACTGCGTCCCATCACGGACGACACCGCCGCAAAGGAGTGAGCGCCATGCAAGCCTTTCAAAATCCCATGACCAAGGACACACTGTATCGCACGACTCACAAAAGCGGTCTGGATATCATCGTATGGCCTCAACCCAAAGCGTGCTCGACCTACGCCGTGTTTGCTACGCGCTACGGCTCGGTGCACAACACCCTGCCCACCGCCGACGGCGGCATTGAGGTGTTGCCCGAGGGCATCGCGCACTATCTCGAACACAAGCTCTTCGAAAGCGAGGAGGGCGACGCCTTCACGCGCTTCGCCGTGACCGGCGCCGATGCCAACGCCTACACAAGCTTCGAACGCACCGCGTATCTGTTCCACGCGACCGAAAACATCCTGCCGTCGCTGGAAATCCTGCTGGATTTCGTCCAACATCCCTATTTCACCGAGGAAACGGTGCGTAAGGAGCAGGGCATCATCGGGCAGGAGATCCGCATGTGTGAGGACGATCCCGACCGTTGCGTGCTGTTTAATCTGTTGCAGGCGATGTACCGCAATCACCCCGTGCGCATCGACATCGCCGGTACGGTCGAATCAATCGCAAATATCACCGCGGAGCTGCTCTATCGCTGTTACGAGCGCTATTACAACCTGCACAATATGGTGCTGGTGGTCGCCGGTAAGATCACACCCGACGAGGTGATGGACGCCGCTGATCGGCTGTTGCGTCCTGCGCCGCCGCTGACGCCGCTTAACTTTGCGGTCGACGAGCCGAAAGAGGTCGTCAAGGGCTACGTCGAGGAGAAAATGCCGGTGGCGGCGCCGCTGTTCTATCTCGGCTTTAAGGAACCGAAAATGGCGCATAACGCCGATACCATCGCCGGTTCGCGTCTGCTGTCGGAGCTGATCGCCGGCAAGAGCAGTGCGCTGTATGCACAGCTCATGAAGGACGGGCTCATCAACGCCCAGTTCGGTGTCGAGTATTTTAACGGACCCGATTTCGGCGTGTGGCTCATCGGCGGCGAATCCGCCGACCCGAAAAAGGTGGAGGACGCCGTGTGCAAGGAGATACGCCGTCTGCAAACCGAGGGCATCGCGCGCGATCGCTTCGACTCGCTGAAAAAGGCGATGTACGGACAGATCGTCGGCGGTCTGGACGACGCGTCCAACTGTGCCGAACTGGTGCTCGGACACGTACTCGACGGCATCGAGCCTCTCAGCGAATTGCAGGCGCTTGCCAAACTGACCTGTGAGGACATCGAGCGCCAGCTGCGCGAGCGCATCCCCGTCGAGCACCGCACGCTGTCGGTCGTCCTGCCGCAGGCAGAATAAACGGAGATTCACTCTCCGTTACATAGAAAGGATAAGTTCCATGAACGCTGCGTTGACACTGTCCCACTACATAGAATTCCCGAATCTCGGGTGGAAATTTTTTCTCAACGATACCCTCGTGCAATTCAAACTCTTCGGCGTGCCGTTCACCATCAAATGGTACGGCGTGCTCATCACCATCGGCATCATGCTCGCCATCCTGTACGGTCTGCATCGCGCCAAGGATTTCGGTATCGACAAGGACGCGATGATCGACATCGCCCTCGTCACCATTCCGATCGCCTTCGTCGGCGCGCGGCTGTATTACGTGTTGTTCTCCGCCGATCTCGCCGACTATCTCGCCGACCCGATCACCATCTTACAGATCTGGAAGGGCGGTCTGGGCATCTACGGCGGCATCATCTTCGCGTTCCTGTTCGGCCCGCTGGTCTGCCGCTGGCGAAAGCAAAGCCCACTGGCAATGATGGACATCGCTTCGATCGGTTTCCTTATCGGACAGGCGTGGGGACGCTGGGGCAATTTCTTTAACCAAGAGGCGTTCGGCGGCAACACCGATCTGCCCTGGGCGATGACCGGTGACATGATCCAGGCCGGCATCCACGGCAGCGGCTACGACACCACCCTGCCGGTGCATCCAACATTCCTGTACGAATCGCTGTGGTGTGTGCTCGGCTTCGTCGTGTTGCACGTCATCTCCAAGCGTTTCTATAAATTCAAAGGGCAGATCTTTTGCTGCTACGCCATCTGGTACGGTCTGGGCCGCTTCTTTATCGAAGCCACCCGTACAGACAGCCTGATGATCGGCGCGATGAAGACCTCCCAACTGGTCGCCGTGCTCGCGGTCATCGGCGGCGGCATCGCCTTGCTGGCGCTGTATCGCCGCACGCAGGCTCTGCCCAAGACGCTTGCGACCGACACCGCACACGCCGCAACCGACGAAAACGAACAACCGACCGAAACGGAGGAAGAAGACAATGGCAATGAGAATTGACGGAAAAGCGATCGCCGCGGACATTCGCCGCGAGATCGCCGCAGAAGTGACCGAACTTAAAAAGAAAGGCATCACCCCGGGTCTGGCGGTGATCCTCGTCGGTGAGGATCCGGCATCCTGCACCTACGTGCGCAATAAGACCAAAGCGTGCGACGAGGTCGGCTTCTATGCGCGGCAGATCAATATGCCGGCCGACACCACGCAGGAGGAACTGCTCGCGCAGGTCGAGGCGCTCAACGCCGACCCGACCATCCACGGCATTCTGTGCCAGCTTCCTCTGCCGCGTCATTTGGACGACAAGGCAGTCATCGCCGCCATCTCCCCCGACAAGGATGTCGACGCTTTCCACGCGCAGAACGTCGGACATATCATGATCGGCGATCACCGATTCCTGCCCTGCACCCCTGCCGGCGTGATGGAACTCATCCACCGCGCAGGCGTCTCGGTCGAGGGTAAACACTGTGTCGTCATCGGACGCAGCAATATCGTCGGCAAGCCCATGGGCATGCTGTTGCTGCACGAAAACGGCACCGTCACCATCTGCCACTCGCGCACTAAGGACCTCGCCGCCGTCTGCCGTCAGGCAGATATCCTCGTCGCGGCGGTCGGCAAGGCGAAATTCGTCACCGCCGACATGGTCAAGCCGGGCGCGACGGTCATCGACGTCGGCATGAACCGCGACGAGAACGGCAAGCTCTGCGGCGACGTCGACTTCGACGCGGTCGAGCCGCTGTGCGAGGCGATCACCCCCGTGCCGGGCGGCGTCGGTCCGATGACCATCGCCATGCTGCTCAAAAACACCCTCACCGCCGCCAAAGGCGAGTGAAAAATGCTGAAAAACGCCCCGTGACCACGGTCACGGGGCGTTTTGTTATAACGAAGCATATACATACAGCGAGCCGAGGCAGATCAGCGGCACGCCGTCCTCTTTTGCTTGCGCCGCGGCGGCGCGGTAGGCGCTCGCGATATCGGCAAACGCGCGCGACGGCACGCCGCGCTCGTCCAGCAGGGCGGCGTAGGTCTCCGCGTCCAGCGCACGCGGATTATCGGGTGTGATGACGAACGCGCGCGCCGCCACCGTCGACAGGCTGTGCGCGATGGCACGATAGTCCTTATCACGCAACACGCCGGTGAGCAGGTAGACCTTTTGCTCGCCGAAATACAGACGGATACTCTCCACCGCCGCGGCAACGCCCTCGGCGTTGTGTGCACCGTCAAAAATGATCGGCGGTGCGGCGCTGAGCCGTTCAAAGCGCGCGGGCAACGAAGCGCTTGACAGACCGTCGCGGATCGCCGCGTCGGAGATATCCAGCCCCTCGGCACGCAAAATATCCATCGCACGCAGCACCACCGCCGCGTTGCGCGGCTGATAACTGCCGAGCAAGGACAGGTGCAGATCTGTATAGCGGTCGTGGTCAAACACCGTGCCGTCGAGCGTCGCACTCTTGACGCGAAGCGAAGTATACTCCACCGTATACAGCGGTGAACCGACCGCCTGCGCCGCCGCCGCTATCACCGAGACGGCATCGCCGCCGCCGTACAACACGGGGCGAGCGTCTTTGATGATGCCTGCCTTTTCGGCGGCGATCGACTCCACCGAGTCACCCAAATACGCCATGTGATCCAACGCCACGCCGGTGATCACCGACAGCAAGGGGTGACGAATAATATTCGTCGCGTCCAGACGGCCGCCCATGCCGACCTCCAACACCACTATATCACAGCGCTGTTGATGAAAATGTAAAAACGCCGCCGCCGTGAGCAGTTCAAACTCGGTCGGCTTATCCTCCATCGCGTCGGCATAGGGACGCAACGCATCGATAAGCGCGGCAAACGATTCGCGGTCGATCGCCTCGCCGTTAACAGACAGGCTCTCACGCAATTCCTTAACGGCAGGGGTGCTGAACACACCGACCTTATAGCCGGCACGGCGCAGGACCGACGCGGTCATCGCACAAAACGAGCCTTTGCCGTTGGTGCCGGTGACGTGAATGCACCGCAGGCTCTTCTGCGGATCCCCCAGCGCCGCGCACAGCGCCGCGACGCGATCAAATCCCGGTTTGCAGAATGCGCGATTTGCCGCGCGCAAATATGCGACCGCTTCGTCGTAGGTCATCGGTTTTTTGGCGCGCGAGCCGACCGACAGCATGGTGATAAGCGCCTTATTTTTAAGCAGGGCACACAGCAGAGTCGCCTCCGCCGCGCCGACAACGGCGTAGTTGAGCAAGCGCCACAGCATCAGTAAAAACAGCGGCATTGAATAAAAAGCCGATAAACCGACCGTCTTAACGACTACCGAGCCGATCAGGTGCGCCGCCGCCACCGCGAGTATCACGCGCAGGCACAGCGAACGCTTGGCGCCGAGGCGATAGACAAGACCGCCGACGGCACCGACCGTCACCGCACCGAGGGTGATGATCGGGTTGATGGCATAGCCGACCGCCAGACAGCCGATGAGATCCGCCGCCGCGCCGACGAGGGCGCCTGCCACGGGACCGAACGCCATACCGGCGAGCAGGATCGGCAGGTTTTCAAAGCTGAAACGCAGTACCTCACCGACGGGAAACTGCAAAAATTTGCCGCATACGATGCTCAGCGCGACGAGCAGTGCGCAGGCGACCGTAATGAACAGCGAACGAGGGGTATTCTTGCTTTTGGACATAAAAAATTCTCCTTTCCGACCGCCGAAGCGGCAGAACAAAGGAGAGTAGAAAAACATCCTGCAGCGGATGCAACGGTGCATCACAAACCCGTGGGTTTCTTGTTTGTGGGCAACTTCCCATCCCACAACACTAAGAGGCTGTCGCCTCAGCGCACACCGTCTACTCTGCATTGTCTGCCTATTATTCTATACCCCTTCTCCCGTTTCGTCAAATACTTTTTCGCTTTGCGGTATTTTCCGTAAGTTTTACCTATTGACTTT
The DNA here is from genome assembly GCA_017398485.1 of Clostridia bacterium. Lineage (GTDB taxonomy): Bacteria > Bacillota > Clostridia > Oscillospirales > Acutalibacteraceae > UBA5905. The sequence continues at coordinate 30,876 of JAFQFY010000077.1, read as the reverse complement.
ATTAATAATAGTGGTATAATGTGCGCTTGGAACATATTCCTCAAGAAAGAGATGACATAGTATGCAAGCATTGCTCAGTTTATCCATCGCCGTATTCGCGGGACTCATGCTCTCGCGTCTGGCAAAAAAGGTGAAGCTCCCTGCCGTGACTGCCTATCTGGTCGCCGGTATTCTCGTCGGCCCGTACGTGCTCGGCGCGTTCGGCGTACCGGGTCTCGGCTTTGTCAGCATGGAGGATATTAATTCTTACAGCATTCTGTCCGACGTGGCGCTCGGCTTTATCGCGTTTTCGATCGGTAACGAGTTCCGCCTGACCCAGTTGCGTGCCATCGGTCGACAGGCGACCGTCATCGGCATTGCACAGGCGGTTTTAACCACGCTGGTGGTTGACGCGGCGCTCATCGGTCTGCACTTCCTCATCCCCGACAAGCTGCCACTGCCCTCCGCCATCGTGCTCGGCGCGGTAGCCTCCGCGACCGCACCGGCCGCGACGCTGATGGTCGTGCGTCAATATAAGGCCAAGGGTCCCGTGACCGATATCCTGCTGCCCATCGTGGCGCTCGACGACGCCGTCGGTCTGGTGCTGTTCGCCATCTCGCTTGGCGTGGCGCGCGCGCTCATGGCCGGTCAGGTCGACCTGCTTTCCATCATTCTCGAGCCGATCCTCGAGGTCGTGTGCTCGCTGCTGCTCGGCGCCGTTATGGGTTTCCTGTTCAACTTCTTCGAGCAGTTCTTCCACTCGCGCTCCAAGCGCATCTCCATGTCGGTGACCTTCGTGCTCATCACCGTGGCGCTGTCGATGCTGGAGTTCGAGGTCGGCGGCGTGCATATCGCGTTCTCTCCCCTGCTCGTGTGCATGATGCTCGGCACCGTCTTCTGCAACATCTGCGACTTCTCGGAGGAGCTGATGGACCGCGTGGATCGCTGGACAGCTCCCTTGTTCGTGCTGTTCTTCGTTATCAGCGGTGCGGAATTGGAACTGGCGGTGTTTAAGGACTGGGTCATCGTCGTCGTAGGCATCGTGTATATCCTCAGCCGTTGCGTCGGCAAATACTTCGGCGCGCGCAGCAGCGCCTCGCTGATGAAATGCAATCCCAACATCGTCAAATACCTCGGCATCACCCTGTTCCCGCAGGCAGGCGTGGCGCTCGGCATGGCTATCAAGGCGGAGACGCTCGGCCCCGAGGGCGCGATCGTCGCGAACATCACCCTGTTCTCGGTGCTTATCTACGAGCTGGTCGGTCCGTTCCTCACCAAGATCTCTCTGCAAAAAGCCGGCGAGATCCGTCCCGAAGGCAAGACCAGCGCACGCGAACTCCACCTGAAAGAAAAAGCGGAAAAGCAAAAGCAGAACGTGTAATTCGACCAGCGTCCCGAGAGATATCGGGACGCTGGTTTTTTATTGCACAGACGGCCGTGTTGCGTCGCCGCGCAAAAATAATGTATAATAAAATCACTGTTTATGCAATAAACGACCGCTATCATGCGTTAATACGATGAACAGAAAGGAGAGAGACAATGCTGTTATTTTCATTGAACACAGACGCGCCGTGCGCCGAAGCACCCGTTGTCGACGCACTCATTCGCCGTATCGGCAATGGGGACATGGACGCTTTTCGCTCGTTGTACGACCGCGTGCACGGCAACGTTTTCGGTTTTGCTCTCTCTATCGTCAAAAACCCCCACGACGCCGAGGATGTGTTACAGGAGACATTTTTAAAGATATACGCAAACGCCGCGGCGTATCGACCGCAGGGTAAACCGCTGGCATGGGTGTTTCGCATTGCACGCAACATCGCACTGGATAAACAACGCCGCGGCGACCGCGTCCTCCCTCTCGACGAACGTCGGACCGCCGCGCAATACACTGTAGAAGACGCAGACGATCGTCTGCTGATCAAAACACTGCTCACCAAACTCACCGACGAGGAAAGACAGATCCTCATTCTGCACGCGGTCAGCGGCATAAAGCACCGCGAGATCGCCGCCGTGCTCGGTCTGCCTGTCGGCACCGTGCTGTCCAAATATCACCGCGCCGTTAAACGGCTCAAGATTGCCATAGAGGAGGAGATGGATCATGACAAACCGTGACCTCGACGCGCGCATTTCGCGTGCCATGAACAAACTCGTTCCCTCGGATACCTTTGACACGATCGTTGCCGCCATTCCCGATGACCAACAAGCGGTGACCGTCATCAAAACCAAAAAAACGTACAAATATCTTCTCGCGGCAGCCGCCACGGTCGTTCTGCTGCTCGGCGGCGTACTCGGTTCCCTTGCCTACCGCAAACAGCATACGGTCGACACGCGCATCGACATCGATGTCAACCCCAGTATTGAGATCTCCATCAACGCCGCTGACATCGTACTGTCGGTCGAAGCGTATAACACAGACGGCGAACGGGTGCTCGACGAGCTCGCACTCGAAAACACGCCTTTAAAACAAGCCGTCACCGCCATTTTCGACTCCATGGTGGAAAAAGGATTTGTCGGCAACGCCAGCGCCATCCTCATCACCGTGCAAAACGACGGTGAGGCTCGCCGTACCGACATCAAGCGACAAATCAACACCGGCATCAACGCCGCGCTCGCAGAACACGATGTTAACGCCTCGGTGTCCCACCAAACACTCTCTGCCTATGACGAGGCAAAACTCTTTGCCGGCGAACATCACATCTCGGTTGGCAAAGCCGCGTTCGTACTCGGCATGGTGCAACGCGACCCCTCGCTTGATGCCGATAAACTGGCGGATTATCATTTTGCCGCGCTTGCGAGCGTCGCAAAGCAACGCGGCATCGACTTGCACGAGCTGGTAGACTACAACACCGAAAATGCGGCGTGGGGCGATCTTGATGAGTTGTTACAACAGCAAATTGAGAAAGCCGAGCAAAAACTCGGCATAAAACTCCTCACGCCCAACGAGGCAAAGACTTACACAGGCTTTGACGAGACATTCATGAACGCGGTCGTGTTCGTGAAGTTCGAATTGGCGTGGGAGGAAGATGTGCCGGTCTATCAGATGCAGTTCATCTCCGACGAGGCAGTGTACAATTACGTTATCAGCGCCATCGACGGCAGTTGGTTGCCCACCGAGGAGGAAAAACATAACGCTACCGCGCAACCACCGCAGACGATCCATTCCACCATGCCGAACGGCAGCACGACCTTTGTCGCGGGACAAATATCGACCACCACGACCGCGTGGATCGACCATTTTATCGGGGAAAAGGCCGCCGTGGACATCGCCATACAAGAACGCAAGCAGGTCGGCTGTGACATAGGAAAAGCGGAAAATCTTACGGTGAAGCTGCACTATAACGGCGAAAAGTCCGAATATCTCGTCACATTCACCATTGAAGACACATGTTATACTCACAGCATCTTGGCGACCGACGGCACCATTCTCCATGTGGAGAAAGCGTTTGTTTCAACAACGACCACGACCACGACGATACCCCCTACGCAAAACAACTATATTCTCCGCACACGGGCAATTAACCTTGCCCTGACCGACGCCGGCACCGATGTCATCGAACGCGTCGTTCAACACACCATATACAGCCACCTGCATGACGAGGTCGACGAGCCGTATTGGCGTGTCGAATTCTGCACCGATACGACACGATGGGACTATCGCGTGCACGCAGAAAGCGGCGCTATCCTGCATCGGCAACAAACGCCGCTGACCGAGCCGCCCTCCGGTTTAAACTGATAAAAAACCGCCCTGATGCGTGTCAGGGCGGTTTTTCTTGCATTATTCGGCAAATCGTTCTATAATTCTGTATAGAAATGGAGGGCGACTCTATGCAAAACCGTTTACACGCCATACAAGCGGCTCTGCCGCCGCACAGCGCTCTGCTCGTGGAGAGTGCGGCAAACCGCTTTTATCTGACCGGCTTTCGCTCGAGCGCCGGCTTCATACTGCTCAGCCGCGATAAGGCCGCGTTTTACGTCGATTTCCGCTACACCGAAAAAGCGAAACACACCATCCGCCACTGCCCCGTTTACCGCTCGGAGCGTCCGATGCAGGAGATACGCACGTTTTTGACCGAGCAAGGTATCACCACCCTGTTTGTCGAGACGGACAGCACCTCGGTGGCGCGCATGCGCACCCTGCGCGACGCGCTCGACGGCGTGACGGTGACCGACGAGGACACCTTTGACCGCCTCATCGAGCAGATGCGGCAGGTGAAGGCTCCTGCCGAGATTGCCGCCGTCCGTCAGGCACAGCGTCTGACCGACGACACCTTCTCCTACATCCTCGATCGCATTGCGGCAGGTCGTACCGAGCGCGAGATCATGCTGGATATGGAATATTATATCCGCCGCCTCGGCAGCGACGGCGTGGCATTCGATTTCATCGTCGTATCGGGCAAAAACAGCTCCGTACCGCACGGCACGCCCACCGACAAGCCGCTGGAAACAGGCGATTTCGTCACCATGGATTTCGGCGGCGCCGTGGACGGCTACCGAGCAGACATGACCCGTACCGTCGCCATCGGCGCAGTCAGTGAGGAGCAACGCCGCGTCTACGACACCGTGCTGACAGCACAAAAAGCGGCGCTCACCGCCATCCGCGCCGACCTCGTGTGTAAGGACGTCGACAAGATCGCGCGCGATATCATAAACGCCGCCGGCTACGAGGGATGCTTCGGGCACGGGCTCGGGCACAGCGTCGGTATTGAGATCCACGAAACGCCCTCGCTCAGCCCCCGTTGCGACGCCACGCTCAAGCCCGGCGTCGTGATGACCGTCGAGCCGGGCATTTACCTCGAGGGACGCTTCGGCGTGCGCATTGAGGACATGGTGGTCATCACCGAAAACGGCTGCGAAAATTTCACCAAAAGCCGAAAAGACCTCATTCTCCTGTAACATACGCAAATTTCCGCTTTTTTCTTGAAAAAAGGCTGGTATTTTCTGTTAGGATATGATAAAATATTAGGCGAAATATTTCCCACGTGTGTGGGATTGAAAGAAGGGTATTAATTTTATGGATGCTATGACGAAAAAGGAACTGTCCGTCATCGCCACCAAGATCCGTATGGCGATCATTGACGGTACGTTCGGCGCCAAGAGCGGTCACCCCGGCGGCTCGTTGTCTATCGCAGACGTGTTGGCGTATCTGTATTGGAAAGAACTCAACATCGATCCTGCCGATCCCAAGAAGGCGGATCGTGACCGCATGGTGCTGTCCAAAGGACACACCGCACCGGCGCTGTACGGCGCGCTGGCTCTGCGCGGCTATTTCTCCACCGATCTTATCCCCACCCTGCGTCACGTGGATTCCTTCCTGCAGGGTCACCCGGACATGAAGCACACGCCCGGCGTGGATATGTCCTCCGGCTCGCTCGGTCAGGGCATCTCCGCCGCCGCCGGCATGGCGCTCGGCGCGAAACTGAACGGCGAGACCTGGCGCGTCTACACCATCCTCGGTGACGGCGAGATCCAGGAAGGTCAGGTGTGGGAGGCGGCGATGTTTGCCGCCGCAAAGAAGCTCGACAACCTCGTAGCGATCGTCGACAACAACAACCTGCAGATCGACGGCACCATTGAGGAGGTCAACTCTCCCTATCCGATCCCCGAGAAGTTTGCCGCGTTCGGTTGGCACGTCATCGAGATCGATGCGCACGACCTCGACCAGATCGAGGCGGCGTTCGCCGAGGCGCGCGCCGTTGAGGGCAAGCCCACCGCCATCATCCAGAAGTCGGTCAAGGGCAAGGGCGTGTCGTTCATGGAAAACCAGTGCAGCTGGCACGGCAGCGCGCCCAACGCAGAACAGTATGAGCAGGCGATGGCAGAACTCAAAGCCACGCTGAACGGATTGGAGGGCTGAACCAATGGCAGACGTGATCAAAAAAGCAACCCGTGAGGGGTACGGTGAGGCGCTCGCCGAGCTGGGCGCAAAAAACCCCGACGTGATCGTTATGGACGCTGACCTTGCCGCCGCAACCAAGACCGGCGTGTTCAAAAAGGCATTCCCCGACCGTTTCATTGACACCGGCATTGCCGAGGGCAATATGATGAGCGTCGCGGCAGGTCTGTCCACCACGGGTAAAGTGGTGTTCGCCTCCTCGTTCGCTATGTTTGCCGCCGGCCGCGCCTTTGAGCAGGTGCGCAACGCCATCGGCTATCCCCACCTCAACGTCAAGATCGGCGCCACCCACGGCGGCATCTCGGTCGGTGAGGACGGCGCGACCCACCAGTGCTGTGAGGACTTCGCGCTGATGCGCTCCATTCCCGGTATGACCATTCTCAACCCGGCCGACGTCGTCGAGGCCAAGCAGGCGGTGTTTGCCGCCGCCGAGATGGAGGGTCCCGTGTATCTGCGTTTCGGTCGACTGGCGGTGCCGGTCGTGACCGACGAGAACGAGCCGTTCGTCATCGGCAAAGCAAAGACCCTCGCCGAAGGCACCGACGTGACCGTCATCGCGACGGGTCTGCTCGTCAGCGCCGCGGTGGAAGCCGCCGAAGCGCTCAAAGCCGAGGGTATCAGCGCTCGCGTGCTCAACATGGCGACCATCAAGCCCATCGACCGCGAGGCGATCGTCGCCGCCGCAAAAGAGACGGGCGCTATCGTCACCGCCGAGGAGCACAATATCATCGGCGGTCTCGGCAGTGCGGTGAGCGAGGTCGTATGTGAAAGCGTTCCCGTGCCGGTCGTGCGCGTCGGTGTCAACGACACCTTCGGTCAGTCGGGCCCGGCGACCGAACTGCTCAAGATCTACGGTCTGACCGCCGAGAATATCGTCGCCAAGGCCAAAGAAGCCATCGCGATGAAGAAATAAATACCATAATAAATCCCCGTATGTCAAACGACATACGGGGATTTTATCATTTCTGCAAAGCCGTCAGTTGCTCGTATATCCACTCGGCTCCGACGTCGGCGGCCGCATTCACTTGAACAACGATATCGCCGTATTTCACGCTGAACGTATAATGCCCGTTAAACAAGCGCGCTTTCACCACGTCGAGCGTAAGGTCTTTCGCTTGGAACAACGGATCTTGGACAATCCCCAACAATTGTTCCGGCACCGTCTCTGCCAACGGTATGGAATAGAGCGACATATCGTAGTTTTTTGTATCCTCCACGCTCGTCAAACGGACGGCATCCGCCTCGGTGTATCGGCGTACCCGCCACGTAACGTCTTCCAGTCCCCTGCACCATAACACGGACAAATAATCGTTACGGTAATCCTTGTACCGCCGTGCGTTTTCCAGCACGAAACCGTGCGGTAACGACGGAATATAGTTACCGAAATCGGCATCGTTTTTCGCCTCGCCGAGGGTCAGCTTGCGGTCAAACCATTCGGGGATCTCCTCGGGGATGACGGCGTCGAGGTTTGGTTTTCCCTCGTCATATTCGGTAAAACAGGTCAGTACCAGCTCGAACGACTTCTTGACCGCCTTAAGGGTATCCTCGGTCGCGGTGGTTTCGAACAAAAACGCGCACCCATCCACCACCGCCGTTGCTTCCAGACGGATATCATCCGCCGCGAATGCAACCTCGTACAGCGCGAAATCCACGCCGTTACACGGCGTGACCGTCGGTTCGCCTGGAAGCATATAATCTCTCATAACACTGCCCTTCGCCAACGAGATCGCGACGGAGTTGCCGCCTTGTATCGGAACGGACAACTGCACCTTGATCAGTTTCCCCTCGCCGTCAAATCCGGCAATTCCGCTGTACGACACGTACGGCGGACACAACTTCGGTGTCACGACGGCAAGTTCCTGCTCGGTCAGCGGTTCGGTGAAATATCCGGGAATATACAACGACGGAGACGGATAACCCGTCACCTTGTTGTACGTAGGAGACATCATCGGGTTGGGAACCATATTGTCAACGAGCGGATTTGACGGGGTGCTGATCGGTGGTGCGGGGGTGTCGGGGGGGAGATACTGCGGTACGATCACCGCCGCCGCTACCACACACGCACAGACCGCGGCGACCAGCACCCGCGTCCCCGCCGTGCGGCGTACGCGCGAAGACGTCCCCGCTTCTTCGATATACTGCGGCGCAATGTGTTCTAATTTGTCCAACAATTCCTGTCCTCTCATAGGTCGTAGCCCTCCTTAACCAAATATTGTCGCAACTCATTACGGCAACGCCAAAGCATCGATTTCACTTTACTTTGTGATATCGAATAGCGGGCGGCGATGGCTGTGACCGAATCGGCAAACCAATACCGTCGGACGAACACACACCGCTTTTGCTCGCTGAGAGAACCCAGAAAACGGTTAAGCGCCTCTCGCAATAACCGTTCATCCACGCGACACGGCGTATCGTCGGGTGCAGGAATACACTGTTCGAGTTCGGCGCTCAATTGAGCGATGTGCGCTGAGCGTTTTTTACGCGAGTCGGCACGCAGACGCCCAAGTGCGAGGTTACGGGTGATGCGTGCTAAAAACGCGAACAGATACTCACTCGGATCGTGCGGCGGGATCGCATTCCACGCTTTGAAGTACGTATCGTTCTCGCACTCCTCGGCTGTTCGCATATCCTCGGTGATGCCAAGTGCCAACGAACGCAAACTCCGCCCGTATTTATCGGCAGTGTGGGTGATCGCCGTTTCATCACGTTCAAAGTACAAATCAACGATTTTACCGTCCTCCATATCGTCCTCTCCTTTCGGCTGTTGTAAAAGGCCTTTCACCCATATAAACGCTGAATTTATGCAGTTGGTTACGTGGTAACGGAAATTTTTTACTATTCAGGTCATACCGCGTACACAAAAAACCGCCCATCGGTCTCCGATGGGCGGTTTGTTTTGTTTATTTTGCGTAATCGACAGCGCGGTTTTCACGGATGAGGTTGACCTTGATCTGGCCGGGATATTCCATGTTCGCCTCGATCTTCTTGGCAATGTCACGCGCGAGAATGACCATCTCGTCGTCCGACACCTTGTCGGGACGCACGATGATACGCACCTCACGGCCTGCCTGAATGGCAAAGGACCGCTCGACGCCGTCAAAGCTGTTGGCGAGCTCCTCGAGCTTCTCAAGACGCTTGATATAGTTCTCCAGATTCTCACGACGCGCACCGGGACGGGCCGCCGAAATGGCGTCCGCCGCCTGCACGAGACACGCCACGACCGTTTTGGCCTCGACGTCGCCGTGGTGCGCCTGAATGGCGTGCACAACCGCTTCGCTCTCTTTGTACTTGCGCGCAATATCCACGCCGATCTCAATGTGGGAGCCTTCGACCTGGTGGTCGACCGACTTACCGATATCATGCAGCAAACCCGCACGGCGCGCCACCTCGGGATCGATGCCGAGTTCGCTCGCCATGATGCCCGACAGGAAAGCAACCTCCATCGAGTGATCCAGCACGTTCTGACCGTAGCTGGTGCGATAACGCAGGCGGCCGAGCAGCTTAACGATCTCGGGATTCATGCCGCGCAGACCCGTTTCGAGGATCGCGCGCTCACCCTCCGCTTTGATGGTGTTTTCCACCTCGCGGCGAGCCTTGTTGACCATCTCTTCGATACGCGCCGGATGGATACGGCCGTCGGAAATCAGGCGCTCCATCGCAATGCGCGCGATCTCGCGACGCACCGGATCAAAGCCGGACAGGGTGATCGCCTCGGGAGTATCGTCGATGATAAGATCGACACCCGTCAGCGTCTCGATCGCACGAATGTTGCGACCCTCACGGCCGATAATACGGCCCTTCATCTCGTCGTTGGGCAACGGAACCACCGACACGGTGCTTTCCGCGACCTGATCCGCCGCCACACGCTGGATCGCGTGGGAGATGACGGCGCGGGCGCGCAGATCCGCCTCCGCCTTGAGCTGAGTCTCGTACTCGGCGAGCTTGACCGCCTTTTCGTGTTGCAGCTCTTCGCTCAGGCTGCTGAGCAAATACTCCTTAGCCTGTTCCTTAGAGAAGCCGGACAGGCGTTCGAGCAACTCGTACTGGCTCTTTTTGAGCGCCTCAATGTCCAGCATACGCGCCTCAACTTCTTTCTGGCGCTCCTGCAGGGCTTCTTCTTTCTTCTCGTAGTTTTCGATCTTGTGGTCGAGAGTCTCCTCTTTTTGTTGCAGACGGCGCTCTTGACGCTGTACGTCGGCTCTGCGTTCTTTGATCTCCTTTTCGGATTCGTTACGCAGATGGTAGATCTCGTCCTTTGCCTTGACAATGGCTTCCTTCTTGGAAGCCTCCGCTTGTGCCTTGGCGGCTTCAACGATGCGCTTCGCCTCGGTCTCGGCCGAGCCGATCTGCGCTTCCGCCACTTTCTTTCGGTGGGCAATACCGGCACGGTATGCAACCAATGCCGCCACCAATCCGCCGATGACCAGACCGCCGACGGCGCCGATCACAACGGACATTACGTCCAATGGCATGGGATACACCTCCTGTAAAATAGTGTTTACGGGCTTTAAGGCGTTCCCGGGGGACTGTTCAATTTTGAAAGTACAAACGGACCCATCAAACCGGTCCGTGTTATCAAAAATTCCGTATGAATACGGGTAAACCCCCACGGGGTCGCCGAAAAACGATTACGCGTCAGTCAAAACCGCCGGACTATTGCCTGCGCCGACGAGTTTGACCGGCAAAAATCTGCACAAAGCAAATTTCTTGCCGTTTACTATATTACACTATTTGCATAAGGTTTGTCAAGCACGGGTGGTAGAAAATTAGAAATATATTCCAAAAAAGCACAAGATAGCGGCATCGGCAATTCCGCGCGCACCACCTCTGCGCGACGGCATACACTGGTTAACGGGGACCGAATTTACGCGTCAGTTGAAAGGATGAGGGGTATGGCGATCTTACAGGTGGAGCATCTGCGGCAGGTGTATCAATCCAAGGACGGCGAGACCGTTGCTCTGGAGGACATCCACTTTTCCATGGAAAAAGGCGAGTTTTTCAGCGTGGTGGGACCGAGCGGCTGCGGAAAATCCACCCTACTGTCCATCATCTCAGGCATGCTGCCTGCCACCGACGGACGCGTGCTGGTCGCCGGCGAGGAGATCAAAGCGCCGAGCAGTCACATCGGGTACATGCTCCAGCAGGATAATCTGCTGGAATGGCGCACCATACGGCAAAACGTCCTGCTGGGTTTGGAGATCCGCCGCCAACTCACCCCCGAGATGCGGGATCGCGCCGATCATCTGCTGGAAACCTACGGCCTGGCGGCGTTCGCCAACCGTCATCCCTCCCAACTGTCCGGCGGCATGCGTCAACGCGCCGCCCTCATCCGTACCCTCGCGATCAACCCCGATATCCTCCTGCTCGACGAGGCGTTTTCCGCCCTGGATTATCAGACGCGATTAGAGGTCACCGAGGACGTCTACCGCATCATCAAGCGCGAGCAGGTAACGGCGCTGATGGTCACCCACGATATCCCCGAAAGCATCTGCATGGGGGACAAAGTGCTCATCCTGTCCGAGCGCCCTGCCGTCATTCGCACGGTATTGCCCATCCGCTTCAACATGGATAAGCGTACCCCCATCACCTGCCGCAGCCAGCCGGAATTTGCCGGCTATTTCAATCACATATGGAAGGAACTGGGTATGAATGAAGCACTCGAAACAGCCGGCACTGTCGCCGGAGAGGACCCTCTATCTTAAGCAGAACAAACGCACCCAAAACCGCATCCGTCTGTGTCGTTGGGGTGTGCTCGTTGTGTTCCTGCTCGCGTGGGAGGGATCGGCGCGGCTGGGACTCATCGACAGCTTCATTTTCAGCCAGCCCTCCCGTATCCTGCGTACCTATCAAACCATGCTGCAAGACGATCTGCTCTATCACATACGCGTCACCGTCGGCGAAACGCTGGCCGGCTTCCTGCTGGGCGCGGCGGCAGGAGTCCTGCTGGCGATCCTGCTGTGGTGGAACGCGTTTATCTCCAAGGTCAGCGAGCCGTATCTGGTGGTGCTCAACAGCCTGCCGAAGATCGCGCTCGGGCCGGTGATCATCATCATCGCCGGCGCCGGCACCAAGGCGATCGTCTTTATGGCGCTGGCGATCTCGTTGGTGGTGACGGTGCTGGAAATGCTCTCCGGCTTCCGCGACACCGACAAAAGCGCCATACGCATGGCGCGCACCTTCGGCGCGACCAAACGGCAGATCTTTACGAAGATCGTATTCCCTGCCAACATCCCGACGCTGTTTGACTCGTTGAAAGTCAACATCGGGCTGTCTCTCGTCGGCGTCATTGCCGGCGAATTCCTCGTCTCGCGCGCCGGTCTGGGTTACCTGATCGTCTACGGCGGTCAGGTGTTCAAAATGGATCTGGTGATGGCGAGCGTCATCATCCTCGCCGTAACAGCCGCCCTGCTGTATGAGGCAGTCGCGCTCATACAGCATATCATCGGACGGCGCTTCGGCGCGCGCTGATCATTTTACGAAAGGATGCGTTGTTTTGAAGAAACACATTTGCAAGGTGATCGCTCTTATGAGCGTGGTCGCTCTACTGGCCGTCGGCTTTGTCGGTTGCGACAAGGGCGAGGGCGGTCTGACCAAGGTCAAGGTGTGTGAAGTGACCCACTCCATCTTCTACGCACCGCAATACGCCGCTATCGCGCTCGGATATTTTGCCGAAGAAGGCATTGAGATCGAATTGTCCAACGGACAGGGAGCCGATGCGGTCATGGCGGCGGTGCTGTCGGGCAACATCGACATCGGCTTTGCCGGCCCGGAAGCGTCCATCTACGTCTATAACGAGGGCAGTGCCGACTATACGCAGGTATTCGCCCAGCTTACCCAGCGCGACGGCTCCTTCCTCATCGGGCGCGAGAAGGACGACGCTTTCACCTGGGATAAGGTCAAGGGCAAGGTCGTGCTCCCCGGGCGCAAGGGCGGCGTGCCGTATATGGCGCTCGAACACGTCCTGCGCGAGCAGGGCATCGACCCGACGACCGACACCACGCTGGATAACAGCGTACAATACGCCATGATGACCGCCGCCTTCACCGGCGGCACCGGTGACTACGTTACCGCGTTCGAGCCGACCGCCTCCATGCTCCAACAGCAGGGGCAGGGGTATATCGTCGCCTCGGTCGGCGAGGCCGCCGGCGACATTCCCTACACCGCGTATTTTGCCAAGAAGAGTTATATCGAGAAAAACGGCGATCTCGTCCAGCGTTTTACCAACGCCGTCTATCGCGGCCAGCGCTGGGTCGCCACCCATTCGGCACGGGAGATTGCCGAAACGGTGCTCTCCTTCTTCCCCGACACTTCGCTCGACCTGCTCACCAAAGCGGTGGAAAGCTATCAGAGCATCGACGCATGGAACACCAACCCCGTCATGGGCAAGGACGGCTTTGACCGTCTGCAAGCGGTCATGACCGAAGCCGGCGAGCTCGATAAAACTGCCGATTACGCCAAGGTGGTCAACAACACCTTTGCCGAAAAAGCGATCGAAACGGTCAAATAAACCTCTCCGTCCAGCCGTCGCGCACGCCGTTGCGCGACGGCTGTTTTGAGTATAATCGACCTGCAAAAGGAAACAATATTTGACAATATAGGGCTTTTATGCTATGGTATAGGTATAAATGAGCCGATGACATAGTTAAAATGTTGCATCGGCTCTCTTTCCGTCAACAGCCGGGCAAGGAGTACAGTATGAAAAAACGCATCGCGGCGATCGTCGTGACCTATAACCGCCTGAACTTTTTGACGCGTTGCATCGACGCGCTTCGGCGGCAAAATAATGCTGATATGGATATCCTCATCATCGACAACGCCTCCACCGACGGCACCAAAGAGGCACTCGCCTCCATGGCGGCCGAGGGCGTCATCGTCTACCGCAACACCGGCGAAAATCTCGGCGGTGCAGGCGGCTTTAACTACGGCATGCGCGTTGCCGCCGAGGCAGGCTACGACTATCTGTGGATCATGGACGACGACTGTATCCCCGACGAGGGCGCGCTCGACGCGCTTGTGCAGGCGGATGCCGACCTCGACGGGCAATACGGCTTCCTGTCCAGCATCGCCTACTGGAGGGACGGCTCGCCCTGCAACATGAACATCCAACGCGTCGGTCTGCACGAAAAACTGACCGACTACACGACACGCTGCGTGCCGATCATCATGGCCACGTTCGTGTCGGCTTTCTTTCCGCGCGCGCGCGTTTTAGAATGCGGTCTGCCGATCAAGGAGTTTTTCATCTGGTCGGATGATCTCGAATACACGCGCCGCCTGTCGAAAAAATATCCCTGCTACGCGGTCAACACCAGCCGCGTGCTGCACGACATGCACTCAAATGACAAGGTCAACATCGCGACCGACGCCGTGGACAGGCTCCCTCGCTATCGCTATCTCTATCGCAACGAGGTGTACGTCTATCGCCGCGAGGGTCTGCGCGGCTGGGTGTACCTCATCACGCGCGTGGCATTCCACGTGCTGAAGGTTTTGCGCTCGTCGACCAACAAGAAAGAGAAGATCGGCGTCATTCTTTCGTCGTTCTTTGACGGATTGCGTTTCCACCCGTCGGTGGAATATATCAAGGAGGACAACACCCCATGAGTGCCTTGCGCGTATTACAGATCTTCGGTGAGCCGTTCTCCAACGGCGGTCAGGACAGCTATATCATGAATATGTACCGCCACATCGACCGCGAACGGGTGCAATTTGACTTCTTCACCCCTTTTGAGATCAAAAACGCGGCGGTCAAGGCGGAGGTCGAACGTCTCGGCGGTCGCATGTTCGCCGCCGGACGCCCGTTCGGTGAGGATAACAACCGCCACTTCCGCGAGGGGGTCACGGCGTTCCTCGAAAAGCAACCCTATGCCATCGTGCATATCCATTCCGGCAGCACCTACGCGCTGATGTACGGTGCGAAGGTCGCGCGCCGTTGCGGTGCGCGCCGCGTCATCGTCCATTCCCACTGCGGCGGCTTCGTCAATCTTAAATACAAGGTCGTACGCGCGCTGTCCTATGCGGCGCTGTTGCGCTATCCGACCGACTATTACGCCTGCTCGCATCTGGCGGCACGCTGGAAGTTCCCTACCCCGATCATCAAGAACAACCGCTACACCGTACTCAAAAACGCGGTGGACACGCGCGTGTTCCGCTATGACCCCGCCCTGCGCGAACAATACCGCAACGAATTCGGGCTGTCGGACAAGCTGGTGGTCGGTCATATCGGCCGCTTCGCGGTGCAGAAAAATCACCGCTATCTCCTGGAGGTGTTCGCCGCGCTGGCAAAGAAGGAGCCGCGCGCCCATCTCGTGCTGGTCGGCTACGGCGACCTGCAACAGCAAACGCTCGATCGCGCCGCAGAACTCGGTCTGAACGATCGTCTGACCTTCCTCGGCGTACGGCAGGATGCCGCGGCGCTGATGAATATGTTTGACGTCTTTCTGCTGCCCTCTTTCTTCGAGGGATTGCCGGTGGTCGGCGTAGAGGCGCAGGCGACCGGTCTGCCGGTGGTCACCTCCACCGGCGTTACGCCCGAATTGCCCATCAACGATCTGGCAACCTATATCCCCCTCGACGACGCCCCGGATATCTGGGCAGACAAGGTGCTCGCGGTCACCGCCGCGCCGCGCCGCAACACCACCGATGAGATGATCGCCTGCGGCTACGACGTACAGGTCGCCGCCGCCGTCATGCAACGGCGCTATGAGGAGATGAAATAATGGCTGTATACGTTGCCGCGCACAAGGCCTACGACGCCGCGGCTATCGAGGGGTATATCCCCTTGCAGGTCGGCGCGGCGAACGGTCCCGACCTGCCCTATACCAAAGACAACACCGGAGAGCATATCTCCGAGAAAAATCCCCACTTCTGCGAGCTGACAGGTCTGTATTGGATCTGGAAGAACCGCACCGACGACTATAAGGGGCTGGTGCACTATCGCCGCTTCTTCGTCAAAAACGGGCGTACTCTTTCGCAGGAGGATATTCGCGCCATACTCGCCACACACGATATCATCCTGCCGCCGACGGAATTTCTGCGCGAGACCGCGTGGGAGGAGTTCACCCTGTACAGCGGTCACGAAAAGGATCTCGTATCACTGCGTCGGGCGGTGGAGACGGTGGACGCCGCCTACTTGCCCGATTTCGACGCGGTCATGGCGAATAACCAACTGCATCTGTTCAACATGCTCATCACGCGCGCCGAGTTGTTCGACGCCTATTGCGCATGGCTGTTCGCGGTGCTGTTCGAGCTTGAAAAACACGTGGATATGACCGGCTACACCGACTACCAGAAACGGCTGTACGGATTTTTGTCCGAACGCCTGCTCAACGTGTGGGTCGCGCACAACGGTCTGCGCGTGCGCAAGGTGAAGGTCAAAAACACCCAAAAAACCGCCAAGCAGGCGTTACGGATGTTCGCCCGTCGGCAGAAAAACCGCCTGCTGTTCACGTTGAAAAAATTAAGGAGTTGACTCCGATGAAGCTGGGCAGACGCCTCGGCACCTCCACCACGCTGGTGACGGTGCTGGAATACATCTTAATGCTGTTTGTGTTGCTGTATTCCAGCATGTGGGCGCTGTTCACTTCGGCAAACTGCAACACCTTTTTCCGCCTGAGCTATCCTCTGCTGGCGGTGCTCATCGTCCTGCGCCTGCGCGGACGCGCCCTGCTCGCGCATCGGTGGAAACGGCTGGTCCTGCTCGCCGCGTTCCTCACGGTATACCTCATCGCAACGCGGTATAACACAACGCGCTACCTGCTGTATTACCTCATTCCGCTGCTGCTGTTGACGCTGTATATGGGACTTTTGGACGATCGGCAGGCATGCTTCTCTCTGTTGTATAAGCTCAGCGACATCGTACTGGTGCTGTCGGTCATATCGCTGGTGTGCTTTGTGTTCGGCACCTGCCTCGGTCTGTTGCCCAAGCAGTCGGCGTCCTATTACTGGGGCGATGCCCAGCGCACCTGCAACACCTATTTCCATCTCTATTACGAATCCCAATCCATTCGCTTCTTCGGACGCGATCTGGTGCGCAACTGCGGCTTGTTCATGGAAGCACCCGGCTTCGCGGTGTTCCTGGTCTACGCTACCGCGGTGGAGGGTCTGTTACGCGAAAAGCTGCGCATCATCCCCTGCGCCGTTTTATGCGTCACCGCACTGACCACCTTTTCCGCAAAGGCGATCCTGCTGGTGGTGATGGTGTTCGGCTTTCGGTATATCATCTCCAAAAGCCGCACCGTCACGGGGCGGCGGCTTAAAATGCTGCTGCTTCCGACGGTGGCGCTGGCCGTCGCGTTGGTGGGCGTCGTGCTCATCCGCGACAAGATGACCTCCGATTCCTACTACATTCGCATGGACGATCTGCAAGCCTGCATCAAAACGTGGCTGACCAACCCCGTTTTCGGCACCGGCTACTGGAACGACGACTCGGTCGTGCCGTTCTTCGCCTACGAGGGACGCTACAACGACGGGTTGAGTATGGGCGTGACCGTCCTGCTCGCCCAAGGCGGTCTTTACCTGCTGGCATTGTACGTGGTGCCGACGATCCTGTGCATCCGCCGCTGTCAAGGCAACGACCGCGCACGTATCGCCGCGTTTTTCATCACCTACGCTACACTGCTGTTTATCACCAACATGCCGTATTCGTATCTGGCGCTCGTCATTATCGCGATGACGCTGGAATGCGGGCGCAAACGCGCCGCATAAGCAACCGACGGATATATAGGAGGACGGATCATGCCGACAGGCAACATTCGTAAAAACTATATATACAATCTGAGCTTTCAGATCTTCTCGTTGCTGATCCCGTTCGTCACGGCACCCTACGTTTCGCGGGTGCTGTTGCCCGACGGCGTCGGCACGTACAGTTATGTCAACTCGATCGCCACGTATTTTTCTCTCTTCGCGGCGCTGGGATTGTCCTCGTACGGCACGCGCGAGGTGTCGCGCGTGCGCGATAATCCCAAAAAAGCGTCCAAGCTGTTTTGGGAATTGAGCGTTCTGCGGCTGATCTCGACGGCGATCTGTCTGGCTCTGTATCTCGGCTTTATCCTGCTCACCGGCAGTGATATGCGCATCTATCTCGCGGCCGGCATCGTCATCCTCACCGTCGGTGTGGACTGCAACTGGTTCTTCCAGGCGATGGAGAACTTCAAGGCGCTCATGGTGCGCAACTTCATCGTCAAGCTGCTCAGCGTCACGTGCATCTTTCTGTTCGTCAAGGGGCCCGACGATCTCGTCTTGTATTTCCTTATTCAGGGCGGCGGTATGTTCCTGTCCAACCTCGTTCTGCGTGCACAGTTGGCAAAGTCCATCATGTGGATACCGCCGCGCAAATGGTATTTCGGACGGCATATTCGCGAGACGCTGGTCTATTTCGTCCCTACCATTGCCACCTCGGTATACACCGTGCTCGACCGCACCATGATCGGCGTCATCACCAAGGATATGACCGCCAACGGCTATTACGAGCAGGCGCATAAGATCATCAACATCGCGATGACCGTCATCACCTCGCTCAACGTCGTCGTCGGCGTGCGCACCTCCTATCTCTTCGCGCAAAACAAGCGCAAGATGATCCGCGAGCATATTTACAGGACCTTCCGCTTCATGTTCATGCTCGCATTCCCTCTGGCAGCCGGCATCGTCGCCTGCGCGGCAGACTTCGTGCCGTGGTTCTACGGCGACGGCTACGAACCCGTCGTACCGCTGATGATGCTGTTTGCACCCTTATTGTTTATTATCGGCATCAGCAACGTCCTCGGCACGCTGTATCTCACTCCCAGCGGCCAGCGTGCGCGCAGTAACCGCGCGATCATCGCCGGAGCGGTGTGCAATTTTATACTTAACCTGTTGCTCATTCCGCGACTGGGCGTGTATGGCGCCGTCATCGCATCGCTCGCGGCCGAGCTTCTGATCTCGGCGCTGTACCTGTCCTATTCGGCGCATTTCATCTCGGTGTATCAGGTCCTCGGCACCGGCCTGCGGTATTTACTTCTGTCCGTCGGCATGTTTGTTCCCGTGTTCTTCATCGGACGTGCACTGGAGTCGTCCTTCTCGGTGACGCTGTTGCAGATTGCCGTCGGCATCGTTACCTACGCTCTGCTGCTCATCGTGTCGCGTGACCCCACGTGGCTGGATATAAAGAAATTCATAATAGGAAAACTCAAAAAAAGCGAAGACTGAATCGCAAAGGAGAACGACATGACGATCGATAACGAATTTCTGCGTGAGGAGGAGCGGTGCGGCTTCACCGTCTCCGCTCAAATGAAAAAGGTCTGGGCCGTCCAGCTCGATCTGCTGGAAAAATTCCAAGACGTCTGCCATCGTCACGGCTTGCGGTATTACGCCTCCGGCGGCACCCTGCTGGGTGCTGTTCGCCACAAGGGGTATATCCCGTGGGACGACGATATTGATATCATGATGATGCGCGACGATTACGAGCGCCTGCTCGCCATCGCCGCAGACGAATTCGACGCGCCGTATTTCTTCCAGACCGCCTATAACGACGCAAAATACAGCCGCGGCCACGCCCAACTGCGCAACAGCAACACCACCGCCGTTTTGCCGTCGGAGCAGGGGCGTTTCCCATTTAATCAGGGCGTGTTTATCGACATTTTCCCCACCGATGCTATTCCCGACGACGAAAACGCACGGCAAAAGCAATGCCGCGACATTCTGTTCTGGGAAAAACTGCTTAAAGTCACGGTGCGCTATCCCGCCAATCCGAAAAAGACCGTCATCAAAAATATTCTGCACACCGTCGCCTCCGTCATACCTTATCGCTTCATCTACAAGCAGATGGAAAAGGCGTGCACCCGTTACAACGGGCAACACACCAAGCGCGTGGGGTTGATCAGCTTCCTGCCGCAGGACGAGCGCCTGCAATTTCCCACCGAAGCGTTCGGCGAGGTACAGACAGTGCCCTTCGAATACACCACCATCGACATTCCTGCCGACTACGACGTGTTGCTCTCCCATCAATACGGTGATTATATGACCATGAAACAGGAAAACTCCTATCACGGCGGTGTCATCTTCGACACCGAACGCAGTTATCTCGATTATCTGCGATAAGGAAGGACGGATAAAGCCATGAACCATCAGCCTTTATATGAAAAAGAGGATATCGTCATCAACTTCCGCGATATGCTGGTGCACATCCTGCGACGCTGGCGCAGCATCGTGATCGTCGTGCTGGTCGCCGCCCTACTTGCCGGCGGCTATCAGTATCTTAAGGATCGACGCGCCTACGAGGATAAACTCACCGCACAGGAAAGCGGCGCGGTCACCATCACCCTCACCGGCGCGTCGCTCGCCAACGCGAATCAGGCTCTGCAATACCAAAAGACATATGAGGCGCAGGCAAATTATAACCGCCATTCTCTGCTCATGCAGATCGATCCGAGCGAGGTCAACACGGTGACGCTGTCGTATACCGTCACCGGTGCGAAAAGCTACGCCGCCGCCGCGCTGTATCAAACGCATCTGAATAACCTCGCCATGTACGAGGACGCCGCGGCGAAGATCGCGCCGAACAACGACCCGTCGTATATCATGGAGCTGGTCTCCGCCACCCTGCAATATGAAAGCGGTACCCTCGAAGCCGCCGACCACGCCATTCTCAACGTGAAGATCATCGCGCCGAACAAGGATATGTGCGCGATCATCGCCAACGAGGTCAAGACGCATATCGCCACCCTGCAATCCACCGTCAGCGCCGCGCTGGGCGCACACGAGTGCCGTCTGGCCGCGCAGACCGAGCAGATGAGCGCGGATCAGTCACTCAAAACCACCCAGCAGAACAACCTCAATAACTGCAATACGCTGCGCAACAACCTCAAAAGCACGCGCGACGCCCTCACCGATCGCGAAAAGGCGTACGTTGACCAGGTGCTCGCCGCGAACAACGGCACCGTCAGCACGCCGACGCCGCCCTCGGTGAGCGTCAAGATGGTGATCCTCGGCCTTGCCGCCGGTCTGGTGCTGATGATCGGTATATACGGTCTCGGCTACGTGTTCTCACGCAAATTGAAGTCGCGCGAGGATTTTGCGGAGCGTTTCGGCCTGTTCGTGTTCGGCCAGCTCACGCCGCCTACCGATCGCGAGACGCTGGCGCTCATCGAGAAGCAACTGCTGCTCAGCACGCGGCACAACGCCGGAGAGACGCCAACGATATGCGTCATCGGTTGCGGCACCGACGTGCGTGAAAACGCCACGCTCGGTGATATCAAAACAGACCTCGCTGAAAACAAGATCGCGGTCGAACTTCTGCTCTGCCCGTTGTACGATGCATCGGCGCTGGAAAAGGTCGCCGCCGCCGACGCGGTGGTGCTGGCGGAAACGCTCGACGCCTCCACCTACGACGATATTTACCGCGAACTGGATCTGTGCGACCGACTCGGTCGCCCCGTGCTCGGCGCGTTTATTCTCAAATAAGAAACTGCCCGACCAACGAAGCGTTGGTCGGGCAGTTCTTTTTCATCGATTACACTTTTTGCCGATAAGCATCGCCGCAATGCCGAGCACCACGCCGACGGCAGTGACGATGCCCACCGCCGCCCACGATACCTGCGCGAGTCCCGTGATGACGAAATCGCCGGTTTCAGCGTCCTGTAAATGACGGAACACCAGCA
The DNA here is from genome assembly GCA_017398485.1 of Clostridia bacterium. Classification (GTDB taxonomy): domain Bacteria; phylum Bacillota; class Clostridia; order Oscillospirales; family Acutalibacteraceae; genus UBA5905. The sequence continues at coordinate 9,375 of JAFQFY010000077.1, read as the reverse complement.
CCACGTCGGTGATCGCGGTGAGCGTAAACATCGCCTTGGAAACGAGCGAGCAAGCGTACGCGCGACCGTTCACGCCCACGCTCGCCACACGCCCGATGCGACCGCCGCCCACGTCCAGCGCACGTGACAGATACCAAGCGCCGAGCGCCGTCACCAGCGTTTCAGGCAGCATATAGGTCGCGTTATACGCCAATGAATACAGCAACGCCGCCTCCGTGGGAATGGACAAGCCTGCCCACACCGTACAGCCGGAGATCACGTGGAACACGTAGCGCAACGCGCACACCGTGATTGCCGCCGCCACCAGCGCCTGCCCCTGCGAGCGACCCTCTCGGCGGAAGATGCCGCCGAGACCCAACACCACAAACGCTAACACATAGTCCAGCACGATGACCGCCGCCACCGCCAGCGGCGTCGGGCAGTAGGACAAGGTGTTCAGACCCAACAACAACTGTACGAGCGCATACACCACGCCGGAAAACAGACCGTACGGCGTGCCGTGACGATACCCGATGAGCAGCACCGGCAGGGCGCTGCACGCCGTCACACTGCCGCCGTAGGGCAGATCGATGAGTTTGATCATGCTCAACACGGTCGCGACCGCGAGCAACAGCGCACTCTCGACCAAACGCAAAACATTTTGGCTTTTTTTCATAGACAACATTCTCCTTTTTCGGAGCAAACAAAAAAGCCCTCGTCATCGACGAAGGCTGACCGCGACAAAGGTCGCGTATGGTGATAACATCCCTCCGCCGGTATTACCCGGATCAGGTCTTAGAGTTGGGCGTTCGCCCTCTCAGCCGTGCGTTGCACAGCACCCCTTGTTTGCTCTATTTCATTTTTTGCGGCGCGGCTAACTAGTATCGCCTCACCACGAGAAAGAGTATACCTCCGCACCCAACGTTTGTCAAGTCTTTTTCAATTTGACATTTATATTTAATGGTATTATAATGAAAACAGGACGAAGATCGCCCGGATTTTCAGAAAAGAGGAGTGTTAAAGTATGAAAAAAATGTTGGCAGTCTTATTTGCGATGCTTCTGCTCGTTTCCCTCGTCGCCTGCGGCGGCACGGGCGGCGACAACAGCAGCTCTTCCGCGCCGAGCACGGACAGCGAAGCTCCCGAGCCGAACAGCTCTGACGCGATCGAGATCGGCGCCGTCGTTCTTCCCGAGACCAACGAGGTCTTTGAAGAGGGCACCGAGGTCATCGCCGAAAAGATCACCTCCGGCGCGGTATACACCCGCGCACAGACCGCCGTTGCCGATGTGGCGGAGAAATTCACCGTCTTTGAATTTAACGCCGTCAAGGACAACGCCGAGGTACAGCCCAACGGCACGCTCGCCGTTACCTTTACGATCCCTGACGATTACAGCGATAACGTGCGCGTCTACTACGTGGCAGACGACGGCACCACCGAGGAGATCACCTCCACCGTCAACGCCGACGCGCGCACGGTCGTTGCACAGCTGACCCATTTCAGTACCTACGTGCTCGTCGACCTCGGTGCAGACGCCACGACGACGACTACGACTACGACTACGACGACTACGACGACCACCACGACCACGGCTACCACCACGACCACCACCACGACCAAGGCGTTATCCTCCTTCAAGGCGCACGACTGGGTGCTTCACGTCATCGTTGACGGTGAAGTTAAGACCTGCTATTCCTACACGATCGTGCTCACCGACGGCGATTTCCGCTACGGAGAAGGTATTTCCAGTCCGTACGAGGTCATGGTTCCCGAGGAATACCGTGACCAAGAAAAGCCGTCCTTTGAATACGGCGGTATACAGTGGTATACCGGCGCCGGCGGCGGCACGCCGTTGACCGGCGTTGTCGAAGAGGGCAAGACGCTGACAATCGTCGACGAGAACGGCGACAAAATGGTACTCGAGCGCACCGGTGAGACTACCGCGAAGGTGGTATCCAACACGTTGGATATCCGAGCTAAAGCCGGTGACGTCTTCACCGCCGAAAAATAATTTCGCCCAAGGCAACGGCGGCTCCGCACGGAGCCGCCGTTGTTCTTTTTGCGCGCGCAGGGAATTTTTCCGCCGAAGTCTTGCGTCGGGAGAAAAAGTGTGTTAATATAAATATATCTATGTGTGAAAGGAGGAGAACTATGGCGGATTATATCTGGAATCCGACGGCAATGCGCGGTGTGTTCGCGCTGCCCGACGGCGTGGCCGACGCATGCTTGTCGCTCGCGTCGGCGGAGCAGTTGCGCGTCCTGCTATGGTTCTCCCGTCACGAAAATTGGGACGCAGACGCTTGCGCCGCGTTTCTCGGCATGACCGCCGACGAGTGCGACGGCTGTTTGCGTTTCTGGGCCGAACAGGGTATTCTGGCAGACGCGCAGGCCACCGCCGCGCCCGTCACCGCCGCGGCGGCGCACGAGCCGCCGCACGCGCGCCCTGCACCCGTCAAGCCGTTGGTCAAGGAAGTTTTGCAATACCAAAAACGGCATCCCGAATTCTCCACGCTGGTGGAGGCGGCTTCCGCCCGTCTGGGTAAACCCATCGGGCACAGCGAAACCGCCACTCTGCTGTATCTGCACGACACCGTCGGTCTGCCGATGGAGGTCATTCTTATGGAGATCGCCTACGCCGTGTCCATCGGCAAGGGCAATATGCGCTACGTGGAAAAGTTAGCGCTCGACTGGTGCGATCGCGACATCGCCACCATCAGCGCGGTGGACGGACACATCCGCTATCTCGAAGCGTGCCGTCTGGCAGGCGAGCGCGTAGCCAAGCTGCTCGACGCGCCCAAGGCGTTGAGCGCCGCGCAGGCAGAGCTTGCGGAAAAGTGGCTCATGCAGTGGCGTTTCAGTGAAGCGATGCTGCTCAAAGCCGCCGATATCACGCGTGAAAAGATCCGGAAAATCACCCCGTCCTTCTTCTCTTATATGGATAAGATCCTTGAGCGTTGGCTGGCGGAGGGGATCGACCACCCCGACAAGATCCCGAGCGCCGCGCCTGCCAAAAAGAAGGGCGTCGCCGCTACCAACCCCGAGCAAAGCAGTCTGGAATTCGATGAATTCGAAAAGGATCTGCTGCGCTATCGCCCCAAATTCAAGAAATAAGCAGGAGGCATCTCTATGGCCTACGATCCTCAGGTCATCGCGGCTGCGCGCGCGCAGCTTGAACAACGACGCGGGCAAGCCACCAATCGCGCCGCCGCCATGCGTGCGCGCTTGTGTGAGCAGATCCCGCGATTAAAAGAAATTGAACAGCAGCTCGCCGCCGCGATCCCGGCGGTCGCGCACGCCATCCTCACCGGCAACAGCGAGCGGGAGATCGCGCGCATTCGCGAGGAGAACCTGCGCTTGCAGAAGGAGATGGCAGAGTTATTGCATAAAGCAGGCTACGAACGGGACAATTTCGAGCCGCAATACACCTGCCCGCATTGCGAGGACACCGGCTACGCGAACGGTCGTATGTGCGCCTGCTTTTCACAGTTGCTCAAAGACGAGGCGTGCCGTCAGTTATCGGGGCTGTCCTGCATGAAGCTGACCGACTTTGACGATATGCAGCTCGGCTACTACGACGATACCGTCGACGCGCGGCTGGGCATCTCGCCGCGCGAACAGATGCAGGGCATCATCACCTACTGCCGCGAATACGCCGCCGCATTCACCCCGAACGCCCAGAGCTTGCTGCTGCAAGGCCCGACCGGCACCGGTAAGACCCACCTCTCGCTCGCCATCGCCAAGGCGGTCACCGAGCAGGGATTCGGCGTGGTGTACAGCTCCGTTCAACCGTTGCTGCGCAAACTCGAGAGCGAGCATTTCGGTCGCTCCGAGGGAGACAGCGAGGAACAGCTCATCGCCTGCGATCTGCTGGTGCTCGACGATCTCGGCATGGAGTTTGACAGCCCGTTCTATCGTGCGTGCCTGTACAACGTCATCAACGGCCGCCTACTGGAAAACAAACCCACCATCATCAGCACCAATCTCGGCTTCTCCGCTATCGCGACGCGCTACGGCGACCAGATCGCCAGCCGCATCAACGGCGGCTTCGAGCCGCTTCTGTGCGTCGGCAAAGATATCCGACAGCTCCGTCGCCGTCGGGCGATGGAGTGAAAATCCCACCCTTGATCAGGAGGTAATACCATGGCCACTATTTGTTTAGGTTGTTTGAATCCGCTGCCGGACGGGGACGACGTATGCCGCATCTGCGGTTTCTCCGCCGACTCCCAAAATCCTGAAAACGCCCTGCCGGTGCGTACGGTATTGCAGGAACACTATATCGTCGGTCGGCTGGTGCATGCGGGCAGCGACAGCCTGTTCTATCTCGGCTACGACAAGGCGGTCAAGGAGCCCTGCTTCATTCAGGAATACTACCCCGGCAACCTCTGCCGCCGCGCCGACGGCCGTGTGGAAGCGCTCATCGGCAGCGAATACGCCTTTGAAGGCTACGAAAAGGCCTTCCGCAGCACCATGCGTTCGCTCGCGCGCATGAAGGAACTGCCTAACATGATCCCGATCTACGATATTTTCGAGGAAAACGGCACCTGTTACGCCGTGTCGGACTATTGTGAGGGCGAGACCCTCTCCAAGAAGATCGCGCGTGCCGGCGGCCGCATCCCCTGGCAAGAAGCGCGCCCTCTGTTCATGATGCTGATGACCTGCGTCGAACAGCTCGCCGCCGCCAACATTCAGCATCTTGCCATCTGCCCGGATAACATCCTTATCAGCGAGGACGGCAAGCCGCATCTGCGCGGCTTCTCCATTGCCGCTGCCCGTCGCGTCGGCAGTGACCTGCAACCGCATCTGGCGACCGGCTATGCCGCACCGGAACAGTATGACGCAGGCAGTCAGATCGGTGAGGCGACCGACGTCTACGGCATCGCCGCGACCATCTTCCGCACCGTGACCGGCAACGAACCGCCTGCCGGCAATAACCGTGCCGCCGATTCCGACGATCTGTTTATGTCGGCGGAGATCGCAGACGAACTGACCCAGCAGGTATGCATCGCGCTGTTTAACGCCTTGCAGGTCGACACCGACGAACGTACCGCAACGGTTACCGAATTCCATAAGCAACTGTCTATGGAGCCCGGCGTCAGCGCTCTCATCGACGAGGGCATCGACACCGAGCCCAAGAAAAAGAAAAGCAAAAAATCGCTCAACCTCCTGCTCATCATCCTCGGCGTGCTCGTCGCTCTGGGCTTGCTCATCGGCACGGTAGTGGTCCTGCTTTCCGGCGACAGACAAAACGGCAACAGCAGCGAACCGGTCACCTCACTGCCGAGCCTGAGCTCCACCACCACGACCACCAAGAGACCCAACAAGCATTCCGCCCCGTCGCTGGTCGGCAAATACTACTTCGATCTGCGCGAGGATAAAGACTGCGAGAATTTCAATATCGTGGTTGGTCACAAGGAATACAGCAGCAAGGACAAGGGCGTCGTCCTGTCGCAGGATCCGGCTCCCGGAACCAGCTTGGATAAAGGAGATACCATCACCATCATCGTCAGCCTCGGCAAAGACGACAGCATCACGGTCCCGGATCTCTCCGGCTGGAAGGAGGAACACGCCAAGCTGTATCTGGAAGCGTTAGGCTTTAAGGTCGAGATCGACAAGTTGCTCGCCACCGACGTGGAGAAAGGCTACGTTGAGGGCACTGACCCTGCCGCCGGCACGGTCAAACTCGTCGGTGATACGATTCACCTGCGCGTAAGCTACGTCGAACAAACCGCGGAAGAGCCGAACGAGGACGAACCGATCCCCGACATCAGCATTCCGGACGATTTCTTCGAATAAGGTATAAAATAAAGAACGTCGCGGCAAGAAATGCTTGCCGCGACGTTCTTTCGTTTCATTACTCTTCTTCGCTCGACTCGCCGTAGAGATTCAGACGGAACAAAGCCGATTCCTCATCCTTATCCGAGCAGATGATCGTCGCTTCACTGATGGTGCCCTGCTCGATCGCACCGGACAGCACCAGCAACTGGGTCAAACGGCTCTTGAGGTTGAGTACGTCACCCTCATTCGTGCGCAGGAACACCTCGCCCTTGGTCGTTGCCACAAACTCCATGAGTCTGTTAAAATCAAAATCGTGAATCTGTATGCCTTCCATGATAAATTCCTCCTTGCTTCATGTGCTAAAGATAGTATAGCAAAAACCTACGCAAGATACAACTATAAAAAGGGATTTTTTTACTTTTACAAATAATTCACATTTGACTATTGACAGATATGCGAATGCGTGGTACACTATATTTAGCACTCGACAAGCAAGAGTGCTAGTTCTCGCGAATAACGAGTGCTAAACGCGTTATACTATCGAAAGGAGGCGCACCCATGCAGTTGGACGATCGCAAAATGCGGATCCTCAAAGCCATCGTCGAATCCTATATCGACACCGGTGAGCCGGTCGGCTCCAAAGCTCTCGCCGAGCAGTTCGGCAACAACGTGTCGTCGGCAACCATCCGCAACGACATGACGGTGCTCGTCTCCGCCGGCTATCTCGAACAGCCGCACACCTCCGCCGGTCGCCTGCCGACGGCCAAGGCGTTCAAGCTATACGTCGAACAGCTCATGCAAAAGCGCCCTCTCGCGCCGCAGGAGACACAGCTCATCGACGAGGCACTCGCCGGTGCATCCGGCGACGCAACGCGTTTGTTGGAGGACACCTGCCGTGCACTCGCCGACCTGACGGGCTTGGCGGCGGTCGCCACGCGACCCGATGAGGTCGGCTCGAGCATCAGCCGCATCGACATTCTGCAAATGTCCCCGCGCAACATGGCGGTGATGCTCGCGCTCGACAACGGATTCCTGCGCACCCGCATGTGCCGCTGTCAGCGCGATATCCCCAGCAAGGTCGCGGTCGCGTTGGCCGATTATATGTGCCATCGTTTCCTTAACAAGCCCCTCGACACCATCACCGTGGCGGCAATGCAGGAGATCATCATCGAGCTCGGCGAACTCGGTCTGGCCGTGGCGCCGATCCTCTCGGCGTTCTATGAGCTGGTGCAGGAGAGTGCCGACAGCAAGGCGGTATCCGCCGGTCAACTCAATCTCTTGCGACATCCCGACTACGAGCTCGAACAGGCTCGTGCCATGATGAATGTGCTCGGCGACCGCCAGCAGCTCTGCTCGACGCTGGAGAACACACCGCAAGACGGCGTGCGCGTGCTGTGCGGCGACGACGCGCCGACGCTCGGCAGCTCCTCGCTGATCACCACGCGCTATTCGCTCGGTGAGATCGGCAGCGGCGTTATCGGCGTCGTCGGGCCGATGCGCATGAACTACGCCGCCATCATCCCGCTTATTGAATATTTTGCACAGTCCATCGGGTGTCTGCTCGGTGAACTGTTCGAAAAAAGCGCAGCGCTGGATATGCGCTGACCGACATAGACACAGGAGGCACCACCGTGGAAGACGAAAAGAAAGTGACGACTCAGCAAGCCGCCGAAACACAACCGAAAGAGGATAAGAAGCCGCGCAAGTCCTCTAAAACCGCCGAGTTGGAAAACAAACTCGAAGCGGTGCAAAAAGAATTAGAGGCGGCACGCGATCAATACCAGCGCATACTCGCGGAATACGCCAACTACAAGCGCCGCACCGAGCAGGAGAAATTACAGATCGGTGCATTCACCAAAGCCGAACTGCTCGCAGGTCTGTTGACCAGCGTCGACAACATGGAAAAAGCCATGGCGTCGGAGAACGGCGAAAACTACAAGGCAGGCGTCGATCTGGTGATGCGGCAGTTCATGGAAGCGCTGCAACAGCTCGGCCTTGAAAAGATCGAGGCACTCGGTGCGCCCTTTGATCCGAACGTGCACAACGCAGTCATGCGCGAGGATGCCGACGGCGTCGAGCCGGATACCGTCACCGCCGTGTTCCAAGAGGGCTATAAGGTCGGTGATCGCGTGCTTCGTCCCGCGATGGTCAAGGTCGCTAACTAAGGCTAATAAGGACACATTCCTTTTAGATAAACACATCAACACACCGTTTTATATTAATGGAGGTAATTATTATGGCAAAAATCATCGGTATTGACTTAGGTACTACCAACTCGTGCGTCGCCGTTATCGAAGGCGGCGAAGCGGTCGTTATCCCCAACGCCGAAGGCGCACGTACCACCCCTTCCGTCGTGGCGTTCAAGAAGGACGGCGAACGCATCGTCGGTCGCGTCGCCAAGCAGCAGGCCGTCTCCGCTCCCGATCGCACCATCGCGTCCATCAAGCGCGACATGGGTACCGATCGCAAGGTCACCATTGACGGCAAGGCTTACACGCCGCAGGAGATCTCCGCAATGACCCTCGCCAAGCTCAAGCAGGATGCCGAGGCGTATCTGGGCGACACCGTGACCGAAGCGGTCATCACTGTGCCCGCTTACTTCACCGACGCACAGCGCCAGGCGACCAAGGACGCCGGTAAGATCGCCGGCCTCGAGGTCAAGCGCATCATCAACGAACCCACCGCCGCGGCCCTCGCCTACGGCATCGACAAGGAAAACGATCAGAAGATCATGGTGTACGACCTCGGCGGCGGCACCTTTGACGTGTCCATTATTGAGATGGGCGACGGCGTGCAGGAAGTGCTCGCCACCGCCGGTAACAACCGCCTGGGCGGCGACGACTTCGACCAGAAGATCGTCGAGTGGCTGCTTGCCACCTTCAAGGCGGAGAACGGCATCGATCTGAGCGGCGACAAGGTCGCCGTACAGCGTCTGCGCGACGAGGCCGAAAAGGCGAAGATCGCGCTGTCGGGTGCCACCACCTGCAACATCAACATCCCCTTCATCACCGCGGTCATCAACGACGGCGTCACCGTACCCAAGCACCTCGACGTCACCCTGACCCGCGCGAAGTTCAACGAGCTGACCGCCTCTCTGGTGGAGGCGACCATGACTCCCGTGCGTCAGGCACTGTCCGACTCCGGCCTGACCGCCGCGCAGATCGACAAAGTCCTGCTCGTCGGCGGCTCCACCCGTATCCCTGCCGTGCAGGAAGCGGTGCAGAAGTTCATGGGCAAAGAGCCGTTCAAGGGCATCAACCCCGACGAATGCGTCGCCATGGGCGCCGCGTTGCAGGCAGGTGTGCTCGGCGGCGAGGTCAAGGGCCTGTTGCTGCTCGACGTCACGCCCCTCTCGCTCGGCGTGGAGACCATGGGCGGCGTCATGACCAAGGTCATCGATCGTAACACCACCATCCCCACCAAGAAGAGCCAGATCTTCTCCACCGCCGCCGACAACCAGCCCTCCGTTGAGGTGCATGTGTTGCAGGGCGAGCGCGAATTTGCCAAGGATAACAAGACCCTCGGCATGTTCCACCTCGACGGCATCGCTCCGGCGCGCCGCGGCGTGCCGCAGATCGAAGTCACTTTCGACATCGACGCAAACGGCATCGTAAACGTCTC
>JAFQFY010000076.1 GCA_017398485.1 Clostridia bacterium | reverse complement strand
GCTGCCCTTCTTCGCGATGACCGTGCCCTCGAAGGCCTGAATACGCTCGCGATCACCTTCGCGGATCTTAACATCGACACGAACCGTGTCACCGATGCTAAACGCGGGAGCGTCAGCCTTCACGCTGTCACCAGCAATGAGTTTCAATGCGTCCATTTTGTGTTCCTCCTAAAATTTTCAGATATTCATACCGACCTACGGTCAATAGAGGACTACCCGCTTTAATGTCGTGCTTTCGCCAGGCATTAACCCCCACGAGAAAACTCGCGGCAAAAAACACCTGTAGTATCATATCACAGCCAAACGCAAATTGCAAGCGTTTTTTTACAATTATTAAAAATATTTATTTTGCATCAGCGAAACGGCTCTCCTGCCGCCGTGAGAAGCTCCAAACGCAGCACGCGCATGCCGTATGTGCCGCCGTTTACTGCATTGAGTGCTTGCAAGAACAGGCCGGGGTTAACGTTATCGTTGCCGGTCGGCAGAGTCACGGTCATCACCGTGCCGCCGTCGCAAGCCTCTACCTGTGCATCAGCAAACGCCGGGCGGATGTCCATTGTCTTAACAGTCTTTTTCTTAGTCCGTTTTTCAACCAAGATCTCCCCTTGCGCGAGCAACGCGCGTACCGCGTCGATCGGGCAATCGAGCGCCAAGCGATAAACCGACTGCGCAAGTTCGCCTGCCTTGCACACCGCCTCGGCCGCCGAGATCGCCTCGAAGCCCTCGGGAAACGCCTCGTTGAGCCGCGAGACCAGTTCTTCGAATGGCATATCCTCCTCCAAGCGCAGATCCATCGTCTCGCGCAGCCCTTCAAAGCCGAGCGACAAGGGTGCTGCGAAGGTCAGATACGGATGGCGGTTAAAGCCCTCGGTATACCACAGCGGAATCCGCGCGCGGCGCATAACACGTGTCATGGTGCGCACGAGGTCCAGATGGGAAATAAAGCGCGCGCGCCCTGTTTTGGAAAAGACTACCCTAACGTTTTTCAACGCACACACCCTCCTTCCAGCACGCCGCACCACAGCCCGAGCACGCCTGTCGGCAGTTCGGTGTGACGGTCGCTTCGTGCGCTTTCTTATTTTCGCTGACGAGGAACTCCTTGCTCACGCCGTAGTCCAGATGGTCCCACGGCAACACCTCGGAAAAGTCGCGGCGGCGGTTGGCGTAGAACGCGGGATTCAACCCGACCTCGTCGAATATCGCCAGCCACGCGTTAAAGTCGAAATGCTCCGACCAAGCATCGAGGTTAAATCCGCGCTCATGCGCTACCTCTAACACGCGGCAAAGGCGGCGGTCGCCGCGCGCGAGCACCGCTTCGAGAAAACTCGTCTTGGCATCGTGCCAGCTCAACGAGATCTTCTTGGTATGCACCGACTCGACGAGGTGCTTTTGCTTTTCTTCCAGTTCCTGCATAGTCGTCTGCGGCTCCCACTGGAAGGGGGTAAACGGCTTGGGCACAAAGCAGGACGCGCTCATGCTTACCGTCACGCCCTTGCCCTTCGGTTTGTCAGGATTGGCGTAGAAACAGTTGACGATCTTCTGACCAAGGATCGCCATGCCCTCGATGTCCTCCATCGTTTCGGTCGGCAAACCCATCATAAAATACAACTTCACCGCCGTCCAGCCGCCGCGGAACGCTTTCGAGGCGGTGTCGAGGATCTCTTGCTCGGTGAGGTTTTTGTTGATCGCGTCACGCAGGCGCTGCGTGCCTGCCTCCGGCGCAAAAGTCAGACCTGCGCGGCGCAGTACGTTAAGGCGGTTGACAAGCTCATCCGAGAAGCCGTCCACACGCAGGGACGGCAGAGAGATGTTCGTGTGCTCCTTCTCCGCCCAGTCGAGCAGGCGGTCGAGCAACGGCTCGAGCTGAGTATAATCACTCGTCGACAACGACGACAGCGAAAACTCCTCGTAACCGGTCGACTCGCACAGCGCGTGACTCTGACGGTCGATGGTATCCACCGATTTTTCACGCACGGGTCGGTAGATAAAGCCTGCCTGACAGAAACGGCATCCGCGGATACAGCCGCGGAAGATCTCACTCATCGCGCGATCGTGCACAATGTCGGTATACGGCACAACGAAATAGTCGGGATAGTAGCACAAATCAAGATCGCGGATAATGCGCTTGCGCACGGTCGGCTTAACGCCGTCACGCGGCTCGACGCACTTGACCGTGCCGTCCTCGTTGTAGGATACGTCGTACAGCGACGGTACGTACACGCCCTCAATATCGGCACAGGCACGCAAAAACGCCGCCTTGGAATAGCCGTTCTTTTTATGTTCTTTATAAAGATTGATGACTTCAAGATCGACCTCTTCCCCCTCACCGAGGAAGAACATATCCACGAAATCTGCGATCGGTTCAGGGTTGCAGACACACGGACCGCCGGCCACCACCAACGGCATATCGTCGCCGCGGTCTGCGGCGCGAAGCGGCACACCGGCGAGGTCAAGCATATTGAGCATCGAGGTGTAGCAAAGCTCGTATTGCAGGGTAAAGCCGATAAAATCGAAGTCGCGTATCGGGTCACGGCTTTCCAATCCAAACAAGGGAATATCATTTTGCCGCATCAGTGCCTCAAAATCCGCATCCGGTGTAAACACGCGCTCGCACCACACGTCCGGCTCGTTGTTGAACTGCGCATACAGGATCTTCATGCCCAAATGGGACATGCCGACCTCGTAGAGATCGGGAAAGCAGAACGCAAAGCGCACCGCGACCTTGTTGCGTTCTTTCGTAACGCTGTTGAGCTCACCGCCCGTGTAGCGCGACGGCTTTTGCACCTGCAAAAACAAGTTTTCGAGTTTGTTGTTGTCGATCATAGTAATCCCCTTGGTCATATTTTTTGCAAATTCGGTAACACTGGATATATATTGGATAAGGAAGTTTGGAGTATGAAGAAACGGTATCGGTATCTCATCGCCGGCGCACTCGCCGGTCTGACCAACGGTCTGTTCGGCGCCGGCGGCGGTCTTTTCCTCGTCCCTCTGCTCATCCGCTGGATCGGGCTGGAGGAAAAGCGCGCGTTCGCCACATCGGTCGCCATCATGCTGCCGCTGTCGGTGGCGTCTTACGTCATTTTCTGTTTCAAGGGAGGAAACGTATGGGGTGACGCTCTGCCCTATCTTATCGGCGGCGTGCTCGGCGGTCTGTTATCCGCCAAATTTTTCTCCCGTATTTCGACCGTTTGGCTCCACCGTCTGTTCGGCATGCTGATCCTCTACGGCGGCGTAAAGGCGGTGTTGTTATTATGAAGTGGGTCGCGTTTATCATCGGCACACTCACCGGCATCATCAGCGGTTTCGGCATCGGCGGCGGATCACTGCTCGTGTTGTATCTGACCGCTTTCGCAGGCGTGGCACAGCACACCGCCGGCGGCATCAACCTACTGTATTTCATCGGCTGTGCACCGGCCGCGCTCATCGGGCATATCCGTAAAAAGGCGATCGAATGGCAGGCGGTATGGTGGTGCAGTATCGTCGGCGTTGCCGCCGCCGTACCCACGGCCCTGCTCGCCGCTGACATGGATACCGCCTTGCTCAAACGGCTTTTCGGCGTGGTGCTACTGTATATCGGTGTCAAGGAATTACGCGTCAAAAAGAAGACCGACGGCGAGTGATGAACGCGCCGTTCGGTCGTTACAGCAATCCCTGCTCGCAGATGTTGCGTTATTCGTATGAGAGGATAATTATTTCTTCGTGCGGCGCAGTTTTGCCTGCAAGTTCAAAACGCGAGCGCGACGTGACGCTGTCGCATCTGTAGCAACGGTATAGCAACCGTCTGCAAAGCGCAGCATATCACCGCTGTGTGCCGCCGTCGGCAGTAAGGAGCGTGCGACGTTGACGGTGTTTTCATTCTCGTCTACCAAAACGGCAACGTCGCCTTCAAAACGGTCTATGCTGTACAGCATGCGGCACCTCCATTATTTCTCGGTTGAAACATCCAGCTTTTTTCCGTCCGTCGTAAACACGATATGTCCGTGCACATCCGCGCGATAGATCGTCGCGTTCAGGTCATCCAGACGCGCCAACACCTTATCACTCGGATGGTCGTAGCTGTTATCGACGCCGCAGGGAATCACCGCGTACTGCGGCGACACACGCTGCAAGAACGCATAAGACGACGACGTGGAACTTCCGTGATGACCAACCTTTAATACATCTGCCGTAAGCACGGCGCCGTCCGTGAGCAATTTCTTCTCCACCTCGGTCTCGGCATCGCCCATAAACAGAAAACTGCGTTCACCGAAGGTCAGGCGCGTCACCACCGAAATGTTATTCTCTTCTTTACTTTCCTCCAAAGGTGCAAGCACGGTCAGTCGCGCCGTGCCGAGCTCATATACGGCACCGGGGCTCGCCTCATCCACCGGCACCTGCTTATCGTCCAAGGCTTCAAGCATATTGAGATAGGTGGCGGTGGTGGGTGTCTCGGATTCGGGCATAAAAGACATAACGAACTTGCCGATCGGCAGGGTGTTGACGACCTCGGCCATAGCGCCGATATGGTCGGCGTGAGGATGCGTAGCGATAACAATATCCAGTTTGGACACACCCAAACTGTTCAAATGCGCCAGAATGAGATCGCCGTCGCCTCGCTCGCCGGCATCGATGAGCGCGCTTGCCTCTCCCTGACGGATAAGGATACAGTCGGCGTTGCCGACATCGATAAAGTGCACCTGTAATTCACCCTCGGGTGCCGCACTCGGCTCGGAAAATCCGGCAGAAGCGAACAACTCGTCCCAACTCGGAATTCCTAAGGACGGTATGTATTGACCGATCTGAATGACCGCGCAGAAAACCAGAACCGCGGCGGCAACGATCGCATACAGTCGACTCTGTTTAAATTTACGCTTACGAGCCATACGTTACTCTTCCTTGTTCATGTTCATCTCGATCCACTGTTGGCGCGTAATGAGCACCTTGCGCGGTTTACTGCCCTCGTTGGGGCCGATAATACCGCGCTGTTCCATCTGGTCGATGATACGACCGGCACGCGCATAACCGAAGCGCATCTTGCGTTGCAGCATCGAGGTGGAGATCTGTCCCGCCTCCACGGCGATCTCAATCGCCTGTGGCAGAGCCTCGTCCTCGTCATCCGCGCCGTCGTCGCCCATCGCATCGCTGCGGCTGTTGGCGCGACCGGCGGCCGCTGCCTGCTTCTCGATCTCATCGATGACCTCTTGATCGTATTCCTGCGGTCTTTCCGCAGATTTGAGGAAGTCAATGACGCGCTCGATCTCTTTATTGGTCACAAAACAGCCCTGCACACGGCGAGGCTTAGACTGACCGACCGGCATAAACAGCATATCGCCGTAACCAAGCAGTTTTTCCGCACCGTTGGCATCGAGAATGGTGCGGCTGTCAGTGCCGCTGGCAACCGTCAGCGCCAAGCGGCTGGGAATATTCGCCTTGATAAGGCCCGTGATAACATCGACCGACGGACGCTGGGTGGCAATGACCATGTGCATGCCGGCGGCACGCGCCATCTGCGCCAAGCGGCAGATCGAGTCTTCCACCTCGTTGGCCGCCGCCATCATCAGGTCGGCCAGCTCATCAATGACGATCATGATCAGCGGTAAGGGCTTGAGTGCCTCGTTCGTGCGCGCCGCGTCGTTATAGCCGGCAATATCGCGCACGTTCGCTTCTGCAAACATTTGGTAGCGTTTAAGCATCTCGTTGACCGCCCAGCCGAGCGCGCCTGCCGCCTTACGCGGATCGGTCACGACCGGCACCAGCAGATGCGGAATGCCGTTATACACGCCGAACTCGACCTTTTTGGGATCGATAAGTATCAATTTCACTTCATCGGGTCTCGCGCGGAACAACACCGACTGGATCATCGAGTTTGTACATACGGATTTACCCGAGCCGGTCGTACCGGCGATAAGCAGGTGCGGCATCTTGGCAAGATCGGTCATCACGGTGTTGCCCTCAATATCCTGACCGAGCGCCACCGTCAGTTTACCCTTGGCGGTGCGGAAATCGGGCGTATCCAGCAACGAGCGCAGACACACGGTGTTGCGCGCCTTGTTCGGCACCTCGATGCCGACCGCCGCCTTATTCGGTATCGGCGCCTCGATACGAACACCTGTAGTCGCCAAACGCAGAGCGATATCGTCTGCCAGACCGGTGATACGGCTAATCTTCACGCCGGCACTCGGCTCCAGTTCGTAGCGCGTGACCGACGGGCCGCGCGTGATATCGCACAAACGCGTATTGATGCCAAAATCACGCAGAGTGTTGACCAACAACTCACCGTTAAGTTGCAGATCCCTATCCGACATACCGGCGCCCTGCGATTTCGACTCATCAAGAAGCGTCAGCGGCGGATAGCGATAAATGACCTCTTGCTCAACGGTCTCTTCCGTCTCTTCCGACACCTCGAACGGCTCAGCCTCCGCCGCCTGCTCGGGCTCATCCGCCGATGCTTCGGGTTTGTTCATATCCTCGGCGGCCTTGCGCAATGCCGCCAACTTATCCGTTACGTCGGGTGCGGTGTTTTCCGAGAAAGCCGACTGCTCCTCGGCAGGCGCGCGCTTCTTACGCGGCGTCTTGGCATAGCCTTCACCCAGGTCAATGTCGATATCCACCTCGCCGCGCTTCTCGCGACGCTGGCTGATCTCCGCAACCACGTGTTCAATACCTTCCTTGGTCTTATCCACGGGCTTGCGCATCGCGCGCAAAAGCTGGAGAACGGTGGTACCTGTGACCAGCATAAAGAACACAAACATCAGCAGGATCAAGACGATCTTCGCGCCGATATCGCCGAACGCCGCTTCCGCCGGCCAGCCAAGTAACGAGCCGAGCACGGCGCCGCCGTAAACTTCGCGACCCTTGATAAACGCGTCGCTGATCGCCTGAAAGTAGCTCACTTCGGTCGCGTCCGTGGCGAATACGTACACGGTGCTCATCAGCATCACGACGAACGCTACGCATTCCAGAATGCGGATGTTGATGCTGCGACCATCCTTGTCCATTGCGAGCGTGATTGCGTGTGCGCCGAGTGCCACCGGCAGCAGATACGCCGAGAAGCTGAACAGTCCAAGCAGTGTTTCGTGCATCCACGTCCACACGTTCTCGCCGGGGATGATCGCTACGCATAGCAGCAGCAGCGCTACAGCAAGCAATATAACCGCGCGCATCTGGCGACGCGTGTCGCGCTGTGCCGCGGTGGTCTTGGTTTGGGATTTCTTGGTCGATCTCTTTCTCTTTGCCATTATGTAGTCCTCCATCAATGGAATTTATGTAAAGGCAGGGCGCTTTACACGCCCTTTGCGGTATTTTCGATCATTTGGTACAGCGCATCGATGGCATCGCGCAACGAACCAAGTCGGTCGATGAGTCCCTCGTCCACCGCCTCTTCGCCGTTAAGCACACTGCCCACGTCGGTCGCCATCTCGCCGGTGGTCATGCACAATTCGAAGAACCGCTCGCTCGTCATGTCGGAATGGCGGCAGACGAAATCCACGATGCGTTCCTGCATGCGCTGAAAATGCGTGAAAGCCTGCGGTACGCCGAGCACCAGACCGTTGGTGCGCACGGGATGAATGGTCATCGTCGCGCTCGGCACGATGAAGGAACGATCAGCAGCAACCGCCAGCGGTACACC
Organism: Clostridia bacterium; assembly: GCA_017398485.1. GTDB lineage: Bacteria > Bacillota > Clostridia > Oscillospirales > Acutalibacteraceae > UBA5905. The sequence goes on along the minus strand of JAFQFY010000076.1, from coordinate 30,377 downwards.
GATCGAGTGACCGCCGCCGAGCACCAGCGACACGGTCGGCTTTTTCATGCCGGCGATCAGCTCGGCGAGTGCCAAGCCGGCCTCCACGTCGCCACCCACCGTGTTGAGCAGGATCAGGAGACCCTCGATCTCACGGCTTTCATCCACCGCAACGAGCTGTGGGATCATGTGCTCGTATTTGGTGGATTTGGTCTCTATCGGCAACACGTAGTGTCCCTCGATCTGCCCAACGATGGTCATGCAATGAATGCGGTGGTTGCCGTTATCGGTCGTGACCGAGCCGTTGTCCTCCACCATCTGCAAGCGCTGTTGCAGGCGCGTGGATTCATTCTCCCCGTCCCCATCTTGTTCGGTGTTCTTGCGCTTTTCCGTGTTCATTTGATCACCCCACGCTATTGTGGCGCGTGAAGCAGAAAATATACATATATAGGCGCAAAAACCCTTATACTATCCTATTATAACCCAATATATTGTTTTTTTCAAGCAAAATCATAAAAAATCAGGGCATTTACTGCTGTAAAAGCCCTGATTTCTCACTTTATTTGTTTCGAATGTACTCGTCGATGGAGGCTGCGGCGGTTTTTCCGGCCCCCATGGCCAAAATAACCGTCGCCGCGCCTGTCACGGCATCGCCGCCGGCATACACGCCCTCTCGCGAGGTGCGTCCTTTCTCATCCGCCACAATGCCGCCCCATGACTGCGTCTGCAAGTCAGCCGTCGTGGACTTAATCAGCGGATTCGGAGAGGTGCCGACCGCCATAATGACGCAGTCGGCATCCAAGACAAATGCGCTGTCAGGCTTCACAACGGGACGACGGCGACCCGAAGCGTCCGGCTCACCAAGCTCCATCTCGACGCAACGAATGCCGCACACACGATGATTTTCGTCTCCGAGGATCTCGATCGGATTGGAGAGCAGTTTGAATTCTATGCCCTCCTCTTCGGCATGCTCGACCTCCTCGGCGCGTGCAGGCAACTCCGTGCGCGAGCGGCGATAGACAATGGTGACGCTGTCCGCGCCGAGACGCATCGCGCAACGCGCGGCGTCCATCGCCACGTTGCCGCCGCCGACCACCGCCACGCGCTTAGCGCGATAGATCGGGGTGTCACTGTCCTCGCGGTAGGCCTTCATCAAGTTCACGCGTGTGAGGAATTCATTGGCGGAATACACGCCGCTGAGGTTTTCACCGGGGATGTTCATAAATCGCGGCAGACCGGCACCTGAACCGATAAACACCGCCTCGAAGCCTTGCTCGTTCATCAACTCATCGATCGACAGCACGCGACCGATGACCATGTTGGTCTGCACATGCACGCCGAGCGCTTTAAGCGTGTCGATCTCCTGCTGTACGATCGCCTTGGGTAAGCGGAATTCGGGGATACCGTACACCAACACACCGCCGGCAAGATGCAACGCTTCAAACAAGGTCACGTCATAGCCTTTTTTTACCAGGTCGCCGGCGCAGGCAAGACCTGCCGGTCCGGAGCCGACCACGGCGACCTTATGACCGTTCGGCGCCACCGCCGTCGGCACGGTTGCACCGTGGGCATTGTGCCAATCCGCGACATAGCGTTCCAGACGACCGATCGCGACCGCCTCGCCTTTGATGCCGCGTACACATTGGCTCTCGCACTGCTTCTCCTGAGGACACACACGACCGCAGACCGCCGGCAGGGAATTCGAGCGCGTGATGATCGCGTACGCACCCTCAAAGTCGCCCTCGGCAACACGCGCGATAAAGGACGGGATATCCACCTGCACGGGACACTTGCTCACGCAGGGTTTATTCTTGCAGTTAAGGCATCGCTTCGCCTCGTCGATTGCCTGCTCCGCCGTGTAGCCGAGTGCCACCTCGTCAAAATCGCGGCGGCGTACCGACGGTTCCCGACTGGGCATCGGCTGTTTCGTCAAAGACATATTCGGCACGGTCAGCGCACCTCCTTTTTGAACAAACGGCAGGATTCATCATGCGCGTGGCGCTCAAAGTCCACATACATTTTGCCGCGCTGCATCGCCTCATCGAAGTCGACGAGATGCCCGTCAAACTCCGGACCGTCCACGCAGGCAAACTTGGTCTCGCCGCCCACCGTCAACCGACAACCGCCGCACATGCCGGTGCCGTCGATCATGATGGGGTTCATGCTCACCACGGTCTTAATGCCGTATTCCTTGGTCAGCAGGCTGACAAATTTCATCATCACCAGAGGACCGATCGCGATGACCTCGTCGTACTGCTCGCCGCCGTCAATGAGCGCTTTGAGCGCGTTGGTGACAAGACCCTTGTCTCCGTGCGAGCCGTCGTCGGTCATCATGACGAGCCTGTCACTGACGGCGGCAAACTCGTCCTCCAAAATAACCAGTTCCTTATTGCGAAAGCCGACGATAGTGTGCACCTCGGTGCCCTGCTCGTGCAATTTTTTGGCAACGGGATAGGCAATCGCGCAGCCGACGCCACCGCCAACCACCGCCACCTTGCGCAAACCATCGGTTTCAGTCGCACGCCCGAGCGGGCCGACGAAATCTGCCAACGCGTCGCCGACCTGCAGGTGCGCAAGCTTTTCGGTCGTCGCGCCGACAATTTGAAAGATGACCGCCACCGTGCCTGCCTCGCGGTCAAAATCCGCAATGGTAAGAGGAATGCGCTCACCTCGTTCGTCGGTGCGCAGAATGATAAACTGACCCGGTTGCGCCTTGTGCGCCACCAGAGGCGCCGCCACATCAATGCGCACGACCGACGGATTCAGTTGTTTTCTTTTCAAAATCTCAAACATATAAACCCTCGTTTCGCGAGATGATTACTCTTTGTTGAGTGCCGGCTGCTTTTGCAGAGCGCGCACAGCGATCGCTAATATACCGGGAAGAATCGCCGCGATACCAATGCCCCATTTGAGTGCCGTAAATGTGTCGATGTCGGCGCGCTGAAAAGCGTTGGACACCACGCCGACTAAGCCGGGACCGATCGAGCAGCCAACATCGCCGCTCAGCGCCAAAAGCGAGAACATCGCCGTACCGCCCGTCGGGAACGCCTTGGCGCCGAGGCTGAGAACGCCCGGCCACATCAGACCTACGCTGAAACCGCACACACCGAAACCGGCAAGCGACAACAGCGACCACGGCGACAGCACGATGATCAGATAACCGCATACGCAACCGATACCGCAGATTGTCAGCGAACGATACATATTCCCTGCGCGTTTTCCGCCGGCATAATAGATACGCGCAATACCCATAAGTAGCGCAAAACTGCACGGACCGATGAGATCACCCATCGCCTTAGGCACTCCGAGACCTGTTTCAGCAAACAACGATGCCCATTGACATGCTGCCTGCTCAGCCGAGCCGGCACACAGCATCATCAGCAGCATCAGCCAGAACGCCGGTGACGAGAACAGACGACGCAAAAGAGTCTTGTTGCCTCCCTCTTCCGTCTTCGGTTCAGGAAGCGGCACGATGCAGAACATCAGGCCTGTCACAAACGGCGGTATCGCCCATAACAGCGGCAAATACCGCCAGTTTTCCACGCCAAAGGCGCCAAAGTATACCGTTGACAACACCACGACCGCCAGAAAACCCCAGCTGAAAAAGGAGTGGAGCAGGCTCATGATCCCCGGCTTATTGCCATCGGGAAGCGCGTCGACGATCGGACTGACAAGCACCTCGACCAGACCGCCGCCGATCGCCATGAGCACCGTAGCGATCATAACGCCGACATAAGGACTCGGCAACATATACGGCAACACGCTCAGCGAGATAAGGCCAAGCACCGCAGAAGCCTGCGCGCTGACACTGCCGACTCGATAGCTAAGCTTATCTCCAAAACGAGTAGCGATCAGATCGACCGCCATCTGCACCAAAAAACTGACCGTCACGAGCAAGGCGATCTCTTCCAATGACACCGCGAACTCACGCTGGAAGGTGACGAACAGCAACGGCAACAAGTTAACGGAGATCGCCTGCGTAACATAGCCGAGAAACGAGGCGATCAGCGTTGCACGATAAGAACGCATACGAAAACTCCTTATTGGTCGTCGAGCGCAAGCTCATACGCCGGGATATACATCTCCATAAACTCGTTGACCGCCGGAATATCCATTGCGCGGATTGCCTGCTCGGTCGCGCGGCGTGCGCTGATAAACTCGCGATTTCCCTGCGCAGTCTCCTCAATGCACTTGACGAGCGCCGACAGCTTATCCGCCGCCTTGACGAGGCGCATCTCCTCCGACACCTCATCCTGTGGACAGATGAGCGCTTGGTAGTCGGTTTTGAGATCCTCCGGCAACATGCCGAGCAGCTTCTCGCAAGCGGAGATCTCCACCTGCTTATACGCCTCGCGGATCGCCGGATTATAGTATTTCACAGGCGTGGGCATATCCCCCGTGAGAATCTCGGGGACGTCGTGATATACCGCGAGCATAACGCACTTGTTCGCGTCCACCTGACCGCCGTAATGACGGTTGGTGATGAGCGCAAGCGCGTGCGCGATCACCGCGACCTCGTGCGAGTGCTCACAGATATTCTCGGAACGCGTGTTGCGCATCAGCGCCCAACGACGAATATTTTTCATACGGGACAGCATAGCAAAGAAAGAATATGCCACGACAATTCCCCTTTCCGTTTACAAAAAGTGAATACAAGTATACCAATTTTCTTTATAAAATGCAACCCTATTAGAAGCAAAAAATACATTTTTATGCTCACTCTTGCAATTTTGCGTATAATCCGTTACAATATTTCGCATAGAGTTATAGTACGTAGAGGCGAATTATGAAAATTGCTTTTCACACGCTTGGCTGTAAAGTCAACCAATACGAAACACAAGCCATGCGGCATATAATGGAAACGGGCGGCTTCGAGACAGCGGAATTTGACGCCGAGCGGCAGGACGCAGACGTCATCGTCATTAACTCCTGCACCGTCACCGCCGAAAGCGACCGCAAGCTGCGACAGACCCTGCGTCGTTGCCGACGGGATAATCCGCACGCGATTTTGGTGCTGTGCGGCTGTATGCCGCAGGCTTTCCCTGACACCGCCGCCGCCTTTGACGAAGCGGATATCGTGCTCGGCAACGCCGCGCGCCGCGCTCTGCCGCGGCATATCGAAGCGTTCCTCACCCACCGTCGGCGCATCGTCGACATTCCGCCGCACGACAAGACCATCGAGACGCTTTCCATCGACCGCTTTACCGAGCACACGCGCGCATTCGTAAAAATTCAGGACGGCTGCAACCGCTTTTGCTCCTATTGCATCATTCCTTACGCACGCGGCCGCGTTCGTTCGCGCGAGCCTGAGGATATCCGCCGCGAGCTCGAAACGTTGGCAGATAAAGGCTACAAGGAAGTCGTGCTCGTCGGTATTAACCTCTCCGCATACGGGCAGGATAACGGCTACACCCTCGCCGACGCGGTGGACGCCGCCTGCGCGGTCGACGGTATATTGCGCGTGCGGCTCGGCTCGCTCGAACCGGATTTCATGACCGACGCGATGCTCGCGCGGCTGGCAAATCAGCCGAAGCTGTGTTCGCAATTCCATTTGGCATTACAAAGCGGCTGTGACGCGACGCTCAAGCGCATGAACCGCCACTACACCACCGCCGACTACGCGGCACTGTGCGACAAGCTTCGCCGTTTATTCCCCGATTGTGCGCTGACTACCGACGTGATGGTCGGCTTTCCCGGTGAAAGCGAGGAAGAATTCGACGCATCGCTCGCTTTTGTGCAGAAGATCGGCTTTTCGCGCGTGCATGTGTTCGCCTATTCCCGTCGCGGCGGCACCGTCGCCGACCGACTTCCCGACCAGGTCCCCTCGCCCGTCAAGGCCGAGCGCAGCCGCCGCATGATCGAAACCTGCCGTCAAAGCGCTGTCGGCTACGCGAGTAGTTATATTGGCCGCGAGACACCGATCCTGCTTGAAACGCCGTATTCCGACGGCACAGTGGACGGTCTGACCGATACTTACCTATCGGTGCGCACGAAAACAAAAGGTAAAAGCGGTGAGATCATCCGCGTGCGCATCGTTGCCGCCGAAGGCGAAACGCTCATCGGTGAGGAGATTTAATTAACAAACCACTTCACGAAAGGAGGTCTGCCACATGGCACTGGAATTCCGTAAGCGCCTCATCCGCAAGCCCGGCAAAAAGGCACAATATGCGCTTGCACTCGCCGCACTGGCATTGGCACTTTGTCTGCTGTTCAGCTGGATGTTCATCCGCCATCAGCTCGACCGCATGCCCGCGGCAGACTCATCCGACACGTCAAGCAACGGCGAGATCGCGTACACTGCCGATGATAAAGCTAACCTGTTGATCGTCTACGACAGTGCGGATATCACTCGCTTCCTGCTCTTGCAGGCCGATCCGGCGCGCAAGCAAATACACGTTACCGCCATTCCCCGGGAAATGATACTTGAAAACGATACGAGCATCGAGGCGACCTACAAAAAAGACGGTGCACAGCAGACGGTCAACGCATTGGCAACAACGCTCGACCTGCCAATCCGTCATTATCTGTCAATGACCGAATCAAATACCTCCAAATGGATAAGCGGGCTTGAAAGCGGCGTACCCTTTACCCTGTCCGAACCAATCGGGCAAGAGGGTGACGCCGACTATCTGCCGAACGGCAGACATACGCTCACCGCCGAGCAGACCGTTTCCGTGCTCAACCGTACGCACTGGCAGGACACCACTCTGTATGACCGCATCGGAGCCGACGTGGTTGCCGCCATTCTTGACACCTATATGACAAAAAATCGGCATTTAGCATCGGATTTTGCCGATTTGTCCAACCGCTCACAGACCAGCTTGCGCATCGGCGACTTCAACGAGCATAAAACGATGCTATCGCACATCGCCGCAAATAACAACGGTACAATATGCCGCGTGTTCACACTACCGACTGTCACAGAGGGCGGAAATACCGTACCTGACGTAAAGCAATTCAAAAAAAGCACATTTTTCTATAACTAACAGAAAGAGAGCGTTTTCATGATATTCACGCGAAGAATTCTCGCCGTGCTCACGGTCGTTTGCGTGTTGCTTGGCTGCTGCGGTTGTCTGCCGTTGCGCAACGCCGAACAACGCGACGTACCGGATTCCTACACCTATCTGAACGAATTTCAAAACAATCGACAATATAAGGCGTTAAGCACCGAAATGAAGGATTGTTACGGCTCCGTCTACACCGCACTGACAGACGGCTTTGGCACCGACGACAACGTCACCGTCAGTGACGACGAGACCGACAGCAAAACGCAAATCGGCATCAGTATCAACCTTCCTCACGCGCTGGACGGATTAGATCAAGCCAAAGCACTCTACAAGGCGGTTGCCAACGACAACCCACATTTCTTCTACGTCGCCAATGTCTACGGCGTTGAAGGCTACGAAAAAGACGGCAAGCAATATTACAACACACTTACGCTCATCTATTCTATGGACGCCGTCAAACGCAAAACCGCCAAGCAGGAATTAGACGCCGCCGTACAGACGATCCTGCAAGGCGCACCGAATACGACCGACGAGTACGAAACGGAATTATACATCCACCGTCAGCTCCTCGACCGCTGCACCTACGACCAAGCGGCCGCCGATAAAGGGTATTCGCAACACCCTTACGCCTACACGGCCTACGCGGCGCTCGTTGAAGGCAAGGCGGTGTGTGAGGGCTACGCGAGGGCAATGCAAATGCTGCTCAAGGCCGTGAACATCCCCTGTGCGCTGGTCTTTGGCGAATCGGTTTCCGACGGCGAAAAGCATATGTGGAATTACGTCACCGTCAACGGTAACAACTACCATCTTGACCCAACCTGGAACGACAGCGGCGACAAGATCCGCCACAACTACTTCAACCTCACGACTAAGCAGATCTCGATCAGCCATCGCATCGGAGAAGGGCAAGAATTTATACCCTCTTGCTCCGCAACGACGGAGAACTACTACCACCGCAACGGACTGTATTTTGACACCTATCAGCGACAGGCCATCGCCGCTGCCATCGCACGGCAAATCCAAGACGGCGCGACGCACGTGGAATTGATGTTTGCACCCGACAAATACGATAGCGCGCTTTTGTTCCTCAAAAGTCCTATCACCACCAAGGAAATGGTCAACGCCCACCTCGCAGACAGCGGCCTCTCTCTATGGGACTACGCTCTCTATTCCGAGCGAGAAGAACACATTCTCATTCTTCGAAAGAAATAAAGAAGCCTGTCGGCAGTTTGCCGACAGGCTTCTTAGTTATTCGTTGTCAACCGAAACCAGCATCTCGACACCGTTCTTGCCGTCCTCGTAACAAGGCCAGACGGTCGTTTTGCCGGGCACCTCAACACGGACGTACACCGTCTGCAATCCGGTCGCTCCCTGCGTCACGTTTGCGACAGCACGGATATCCGATGTCTTGACGGCGTTGAGCGCGTAAGCAGGACCGCACAGCGTCACGGATAGTTTCGTCTGCTTGGCAACCACCTTATATCCCGACGTCACGCCCTGTGCAACGAAGTTCTTGTTGCTGATCGTCACCTCGAAGGTCTTGGAGATCACGTTGTAGATATTAACGTTGAGCGACACTTTTTCTTCCCCGTTGACCGGACGAATGCTCTCAGTGGCGGTAAGATTAATCTCCCGTTTAAGATTAGTCGCGTTCAGGTGATCAAAATCTACGGTCAGTTGTTCCTGCACCGCCGCGACGTAATCGTCGATCTCCGACGGAACACCCCAAAGCTCGATTTTCGAGGGCGAGACCGTCACGAGCGACGATGCGTTCGCGTAGCCCTCGGGCGCGTTGAGAACGGTCGGAGACAGCGTTACCTCGCGATAGACCAGCACCGGCACCGTCACGCTGACGGTACCGTCCTCGGCGTTGACAAACGAAACGCTCTCAATAAGCACGCCCGCCTGATCGCGCGCTTCCAATTTTGCCGTGTATACACCGGATTCGGTCAGCTCCGCCTCATCAGAGATTACCGCGGTGACCGCGTCAACGCGGTTTATATCCGTACGCGGGCCCGCCAGCGTGATAAATCCGTCTTTCAACACGGAATTACTCACGATCGGAGTACCGATCTGATAATTCTTCGTATCGGCGACCTTTAAATTCGGCATCTGCACCGTCACGGGGAAGAACGCTTCGCGCCATGCATCGCACGTGATAGTGACGGTATCGTTGTTTCCATCGGGACCGACAACGCTTTGAATGGTGTAATCACCGTTGGAAACTACGCGCAGCGGCAACGTGTAGGTGCCTTCTTTGATAACGTTACCGGTATCCGCCGTGATGGTAATGTCCGAGGCAGACAAGCGGCTGACCACAGAGCGCAAGCCGCGCACCTTAACGGTGGCAGTCGCATTGGCACCCGAAACAACGCGCAAATTCAGCGTTTGATTGGCATAGTCGTTGAGCGTGACCGAAATCGGCACGCCGGAGATCACGTGCTCCTGTGTGTTGCTCGGGCCGAAAACCACCAAGGACCAAATGAGAATGGCAAGCAACAGAGAGACGAGCATCATCAGCCGTTCGTTGTGCATCACGCGGCTCAAAGAAAAACGTTTTTTCATTGCTGACTCTCCTTTCTGCGGCGCCATACAGGCTTCACCTTGGACTCCTCGGGATTCCACAGCAGACGGTCAGCCAAAGCCTTGGTCAACGTTTCTTTCGTGAAATTACGGGTCAACTCGCCGCCATCCGCGAGAGAAATGGTTCCCGTCTCCTCCGACACGATGACCACGAGCGCATCGGAGTTTTCGCTCATACCGACACCGGCACGGTGACGCGTACCAAGTTCACGGTTGATCTGGCGATTATCGGTCAACGGCAAAATGCAGCCTGCGGCGTGGATCTTGCCGTCGCGGATGATCATCGCTCCGTCGTGAAGCGGTGCCTTATTGTAGAAAATATTTGCGATCAACTCGCCTGACGGCTCCGCCTCGATGCGTGTGCCGGAATGGACGATCTCGCCAAGTCTGGTGGAGCGTTCCAACACGATCAAGGCGCCCATCTTCTGCATCTGCAACAATTCGACCGCTTTACCGGTCGCATCAATGGCTCTCTCCCACTGGTCGATCTGTGCGGCGTTCTCCACGGACGAGAAGCCGCCGAACATGCGCAACAAGCCTTTACGGGAATGTCCCGCCTGTTCAAGCGCGCGGCGGATCTCCGGCTGGAAGATCACCACCAGCACCAACAGACCGTTGTCAAATATCGCTTTGAGCAAGAACAGCACCGTGGTCATGTTGAGCAGGTACGCCAGCAGATACAAAACCGCCAACACAGCAATTCCCTTAAGCAGTTCAACGGCGCGCGAATCGCGAACCAAGCGAATGATAAAATAGATGAACAGCGCCACCAACGCAATATCCAGTGTATCGGTCAGCCAATTGTATGATCTGAGAAATGCCAAAATGCTTTCCCATATTGTTGTAAAAAATTCCGCCATTCCGTTCCCTCCGACCATGCTGTCAGCACGGCATTTTTCTATTAACAGTCGCGCGTATACGCAACGACCCAGTTTATCTGTACTTATTATAGCATATTTTTCTTGGTGTGCAATGTTTTTTGCGCAATTTGCGCAAAAAGTTTACAAATTATTTCTGCTTCGCGCGCGGTCGAATACGCGGACGGTGCCAAACGGACGGTACCGCTCGGCAAAGTACCGAAACGAGCGTGTGCCAGCGGCGCGCAATGCAGGCCTGCTCGCACCGCCACGCCATGGGCATCCAATAGGCGCGCGGCCTCTTCGGGAGCCACGCCGTCGACGTTGACCGACAACACGGGCGCACACGCACCAAGTTGCGGTTTTTTGGTGTAAAGGCGCACACCTTGCGTGTTGCTCAACCGTTGATACACAAGGGAAAGCAACGACATCTCATGTGCATACACGGTTTGTCTGCCGTGCTCCTTCACAAACCGTAATCCGCCGAGAATGCCGCAGATCCCCGGCAAATTCGGCGTACCGCTCTCCAGACGATCCGGCAGTTCGGTCGGCTGGGCTGCAAGCATCGAACGGCTGCCGGTACCTCCCTGTATTCGTGCAACCACACGTTCTCGTTCGCGGCAAAGCAACACCCCCATACCCATCGGCGCATACAAGCCCTTATGCGCCGCAACGCACACGTAGTCAAGATCATCCGCCTGCATATCGATCGGTAACACACCGGCGGTCTGCGCGGCATCTACACAAATGAGCAAGCCGCATTGATGTGCCAACGCCGCCAAACGACGAATAGGTAAGGTCACACCGAACACATTAGAGGCGTGGGTGCAGACGATCAGGCGCGTGTCGGGACGAATGGCGCGGCGAAAATTCTCCACCGTCTCGTCCTCGTTTTCCGACCATGCGGCAATATCAAATCGCGCACGACCGCCCGGCAACGCATTGACCGTACGCCACACGGCGTTATGCTCCAAATCGGATATAACGACGCGTCCGCCGTCGTCTAACAAACCGTGAATAACCGCATTAAGCGCCGCTGTGCAATTCGGCATGAATACGACGCCGCTCGGATCGTCCAATCCAAAAAAGCCTGCCACTGCCTCGCGGCATTCGTACACCTTTTCGGCCGCCGCCATACTGATGCGATGACCGCCGCGTCCCGGATTGCCGCCGAGCACCGTCAGTGCCTGCCGTGCGGCAGCTTGTACGTGCGGCGGTTTCGGCCACGTCGTCGCCGCATTATCCCAATAGATCATATCGTCTCCTCCTCACAATCCTTCGCTCACACGCACCACGCGCACGCCGCCCGCACGCAATATCCGCGTCGCTTCTCGTTCGTCTGCCGTAACAAGCAGGCTGTATCCGCAACCGTCCCCATCAGGCGGATTGGGCGCCCGATGAACGAAGGAACGCATGCCTCTCGCCTCCAATAATTTCTTGCCGCGCATCGCATTCGTGATCGATCCAACGTGAATATAATAATTCGCCATCTTGTCCCCTCCCGTCCTGTCATTTCCTATAACAATGTATGCCGAGCGCCCAGATGTGGTGCGCGAAAACCGCCGAATCATAGCACACGATTACAGAAAATGCATCTTGACGAACATGCGAATTTACGCTATGATAAAAGCACATACTGTAAGGAGTGAAAAGAAATGAGCGAAGAATACGGAAACAATCTGGTGTCGGTGCTGGACGACGAAGGCAACGAACACCAATTTGAAGTTTTGGACGCCATCGAGACCGATGAAGGCCGCTACGTCGCCCTACTCCCCGTTTACAGCGACGCTGAAGAAGCGATCGAGGACGACGGCGAGCTGGTGATCCTTGAGGTCGTCAACGACCAGGGCGATGACCTGCTCGTACCCATCGAGGATGACGAAATGTTCGAGAATATTGCCGGCATTTTCGAGGAGCGTTTGGCGGAATATTACGAGATCAACCAAGTCGAGGAGTCTTCCGAAACGCCTTTGAGCTAAACCGAGTTCCTGCTGTGACCGCGGACTGCTGTTCATTAACCCTACTACATTTCGGATACGGGAATCCTGCTCCGACGGTGGAGTGCAGACCTCCCCACTCACGTGGGACGAAGGGAGCCGGAAAGCGTCGGGCGATGCCCACCTGCTTAATACAGTAGCAGGTTAATCCATCAGCATTACGGCACGGCGGGGCTAACATAACAAACAAAAGCCACCCGAGAACTCTCGGGTGGCTTTTTCTATGTTCGTTTATTCCGCGTTTTTACGCGCTTCGATGACCTTGGCGGCAACCGGCTGCGGTGCTTCCTCATAGCGTTCAAAGGTGAGGGTGAAATACGCACGGCCCTGCGTGGTGGAACGCAGCATCGTCGCATAATCCGTCATCTCGGCGTGCGGCACCTCCGCCTCGACGCAGGTCAAGCCGTCCTCGGCAGGATGCATACCCAGCACGCGACCGCGACGCTTGTTGATATCGCCCATGATATCGCCCGTGGCGTCCGACGGGACATAGACCTTGAGGTTATCGACCGGCTCAAGCAGATACGGACTTGCATCGGCGATACCTGCCTTGTAAGCGATGCTCGCTGCCGTTTTAAACGCCATCTCGGACGAGTCGACGGGGTGATACGAGCCGTCGACCAGCGTCGCCTTGACACCGACCAACGGATAGCCGGCAAGCACGCCCTCTCTGGCGCTGTCCTGCAAGCCTTTTTCCACCGCCGGGAAATAGTTCTTCGGCACCGCGCCGCCGAACACGTTCTCCTCGAAAATCAGGCCCTCGCACTCCGCCGGCTCAAACTCGATCCACACGTCGCCGTACTGGCCGTGACCGCCGGACTGCTTTTTATGCTTGCCTTGCACCTTCACCTTGCGGCGAATGGTCTCACGATACGCGATCTCCGGCTGCGCCAAAATGATAGAGGCACCAAACTTGGCTTTCAGACGCGAGGCGATGACGTCGAGATGCTGTTCGCCCATACCCGAAAGGATCAGTTCGCGTGTTTCGGTATTTTGCTCCACACGAATAGTGGGATCTTCTTCTTTAAGACGCGCAAGACCTGAGGCGATCTTTTCTTCTTCACCCTTCTTTTCGGCACGCACCGCCATGGACAGACACGGCGTGTCAAACGGTACACCGGGCAGGGTTACGGGGCATTCGGGCGCGCACAGCGTGTCGCCCGTGCCGGTGCCGACCAGCTTCGCCACAGCGCCGATATCGCCGGCAGGAATAAAGGGTGCTTCCTCCTGTTTCTTGCCGCGCACAAAGAACACTTTGCCCAAACGTTCGGTCTCTCCCGTACGCGTGTTGAGCAGCGTGCTGTCGGGCGTGACCTTGCCGCGAATAACCTTGAAATACACCATCTTGCCGACAAACGGGTCGACCACCGTCTTGAACACGGTCGCGACCGTCGGTGCATCCTCGTCAACGACCAATTCGATCGGCTCACCCTTGGCATCCTCGCCGATCTCGCCGGCAACCGTCTCTGCCCAAGGCGCGAGCCACAGCAGGCCCGTCAGCAACTGGTCGATCGCCTCGAGCTCGGCGGCGGAGCCGCAGAACACCGGCGCGATCTCGCCGCGACGCACGCCGCGCGCGATACCGGTGATCAGCTCGTCGGGTGTAAACTCCTCGCCGGAGAAATATTTTTCCATCAGCTCCTCGCTCGTCTCCGCAACGGCTTCGTTCATCGCCGTACGCAGACCCTCCAGACGGTGTCCCATATCCGGGATCGGCACGGCGGTCGCCTTGCCGTTCTCATAGGTATAAGCGCGGTATTCGAGGAGATTGACATAGCATTGCACCTTGTGGTCAACCACGTACGGCACGACCAACGGACACACCATCGGACCGAAGGTGGCCTTCATCTCTTCAAACACTTTATAGAAATCCGCGCTCTCGCGGTCGAGCTTATTCACAAAGAAGATGGTCGCGATGCCCTTTTTCTGCGCGGCGGCAAACGCCTTTTCGGCACCGACGGTCACGCCGCTCTTGCCGGAGATGACCACGACCGTACTACCGGCCGCACGGATACCCTCGCGCACGCCGCCGACAAAATCAAACAGGCCGGGCGTATCGAGGAAGTTCATCTTGGTGCCCTTCCACTCCACGGGAACTAGCGAGGTGGACACGGATACCTTGCGACGGATCTCCTCGGGATCAAAATCACTGACCGTATTACCGTCCGCTACTTTGCCCAATCGGTCGAGCTGACCGGTCAGATAGCAGGCCGCCTCGACCAGACTGGTCTTACCGGATCCGGCATGTCCCGCCAAAGCCACGTTACGGATATTTTTTGCATGATAATATTGCATGAAACCCACGCCCTTTCTATATGCCTCTCAACCGCGGTTAAAAGGACAATTTGCACAAAAATATCTCACTACGGAAATATTCTTTATATGATTATAATATAAAACCGTACGGATTACAACTGATTTTTATGAATTTTTTCACTAAATTTCGCAGGCGTTTCTGCAATAAATTACACAAATAAAAAGCACCGCACGGAGGTTGGTCCGTGCGGTGCTTTTAAAACGAATTATTCGCCGAGAAAACGCGCGAGAGCCTCGCGCAGCTCGACGCTGGTATCCTCCGGACAGGTCGGGTTACAATGCGCCCATGCACCTGTCTCGCTCGAGGCGTTAAACTTGACCTTGTCGGCACTGCGCATCGGCGGATAGAATGCGATGTGCCAGTGGTATTCGTCGGCCAGGTCTTCCCCGTTGACGGGCGCGTTATACATACACATCATATACGGGAACTTGTAACCAAACAGGCTATCCAGCATGCCGGTGGTGCGGCGCAGCGTTTCTGCCAAGCAGGAACGCTCCTCGGCCGTAAACTCGGCGATGTTGGTCTTGTGCGCATTGGACATGATATACACGCCGTAGGGATACTCCGAGAAGAACGGCAGGAACACCGTGAAATACTCGTTGCGGAAGATCACGCGGCGGCCGTCAGCAACCTCGTGATCCAACCAATCACAGAACAGACACTTACCCTTTTCCTCATAATGGCGCTTGGCGTTCTCCACCTCCAGCTCCAGCTTCTTGGGCAGGAAGGAATAGCCGTAGATCTGACCGTGCGGATGCGGCATGGTCACGCCGACCACGTCGCCGCGGTTTTCGAAGATAAACACGTATTTGATCTTCTCATCGCGGCTGAGCTCCTCGTAACGCTCCGCCCACAGATCCACCAGTTTGGCGATATGCTCGCGCGGCAGTTCGGGCAGCGTCACCGTGTGCTCGGGCGAATACAGAATGACCTCGCACTTGCCGTAGCAAGGAGCAGTCTCAAAGAAATCGTCTGCCACCGCATCGGGTGTCGGCGGATTCTGCGACAGCGCCGGAAAATCGTTGTCATATTTATGTACCACATAGGACTCCGGCACCTTGCCGCTGCCGGGGCAGAACGGACAGTAATCCTTCGGCATCTGTGGACGGTTCTGCCGATGCGACGCGATCATGATCCAGTCGTTCGTCAAGGGATGTTTACGTAATTCAGCCATAATTCCATCGACCTTCCATTAAAGTTTATCAACACATACGCCGCCGCAGGGACGGATATTCAGCACGTGGCAGGTGCCATCGCCGAACACGTGCTCGATGGCATCCTTAAACGCCGCAAGCTTATCCAACGGGACAAAATTCTGCGTCGTACCGCCGAAACCGCCGCCGTGCACGCGCCAGGCACCGTTGCCCTGCAACACACCCTGTGCGACCGCCAACGCCAGTGACATACCTTGCTCGTCGACGTTGCAATTGGGATAGACGTTCTGCAAATACTCGAACGACGAGTTGCCCGACTCGATGATGAGGGCCTTGAACGCCTCGAAATCACCGGCTCGCAACGCCTCGACCTGCTTGACAACGCGCTCGTTCTCGCGCAGGAAGTGGATCGCGCGCAGTACCGCGCGATCACCATGCTTTTCGCGCAACTCGTGGATATTCGCAAACACCGCATCGAGCGTCGTTTCACGCAGATAGCTCACACCGAGCGAGGCGGCCACCGCGCGCATCTCGGACGGGATCGCCGCGTATTCATGGGTCAGGTCGGCATGGTTGCCGCCGACATCCACGATGCACAGGGCATGCGCGACAGAAGAAAAATCAAAATCCACCTTTTCGATGATCGGCTCGGTCGGATCGGCAAAATCAATGGTGATGATGTTGCCCACCGATGACGCCATCTGGTCCATCAGTCCACAGGGCTTGCCGAAATACACGTTTTCAGCGTACTGCGCGATCTGCGCAATATCTACCGCGTCGACGCGACCGTCGTTGTAGAGATGGTTAAGAATCACGCCGACGAGCACCTCGAACGCCGCTGACGAGGACAGACCGGAGCCTTTGAGCACGTTTGAAGTCGTGTAAGCATCGAAACCGCCCACGGCGTAACCGAGTTCATTAAAGTGCGCCGCCGTGCCGCGAATCAAGGAAACAGAGCGATTTTTCTCTTCCTCGCGCGGCATGAGCGTATCCAACGCGACGGTGTCCATAGGATACCCCTCGGACTTGATGCGAATAGAGCCATCGGTCGGACGAACGACCGCGATCACGTCCAAGTTGACGCTGCCGGCAAGCACGCGTCCGTGGTTATGGTCGGTATGGTTACCGCCGATCTCGGTGCGGCCGGGCGCGGAAAACAGACCGAGCGGCTCATCGCCGTCACCGAACAAGGCGACGAACTCCTCGACCGCCTTGGTGTAACGCGCGCGCTGCGCCTCCACCTGCGTCTCTCCGTATAAAAGCGTAAAGGCGCGGTCGTACTGACCGGAGCTGATCTTGCGAAGTAATTCGACAGATGCTGACATGGCTATCTCCCTTTCGCGATAATATTCTATTTACATTATAATCTCCTGTGTCAAATATACCACCCTTTAATTTATCATTTCTATGGACAAATGTTGCAAGTTGTGTTATGATAGATTTATAAAGTTTCGGAAAGGGTGACGCTCGTGAACGGTCAACGCTATTCTTTTAAAAACACGCTCAAGGAAAACGCCGGCCTGTCGGTGTATAACACCGGGTATGAAAAGTGCGACAGCAATCATAGCTGGGGACCGGCACTGCGCGACCACTACCTTATCCATTTCGTCTCCGCCGGTCGCGGCGTATACGTTTATGAAAACCAAGAACACGCCTTACAAGCCGGCGACCTGTTTCTCATCACGCCGGGCGAACTCGCCAGTTACCATGCAGATCCCGTCGATCCGTGGGAATACTGCTGGGTCGGCTTCAACGGCACCGATGCGCGGCGGCTGGTAACGATGGCAGGCTTCTCCCCTGACACCCCGATCCTGCACAGCACCGATCCCGAACAAACAAGCCGTCTGCTGCTCACCATTGCCGAGGTCAGCGGCAACAGCGCCGCCGACGACGCACAGATGGTGGGACGGTTGTACATGTTCCTGTCGCACCTCATTCGTCTCAACGGGCAAAAGACCGTCGGCAACCCTCACCAAGAATACGTGGCCGCCGCCTTGCGCTTTATTCAATACAACTACGCCGGCGACATCGGCATCAGCGATATCGCCCGCTACGCCGGTATCAGTCGCAGCCAACTCTATCGCGCCTTCTTGGAGGATTTCGGTATCTCGCCGCACGCATATCTGCAACGCTACCGTATCAACGAGGCGTGCAGTTT
Source organism: Clostridia bacterium (assembly GCA_017398485.1). Taxonomy (GTDB): domain Bacteria; phylum Bacillota; class Clostridia; order Oscillospirales; family Acutalibacteraceae; genus UBA5905. Next base: position 12,325 of record JAFQFY010000076.1, on the reverse strand, counting down.
GTTGCGCAACCCCGGCTACTCCATTGCGGAGGTCGCCGGCTCGGTCGGCTTTAACGACCCGCTGTATTTCTCACGCGTGTTTAAATCCATCAAACAATGTCCACCCTCCGCTTACCAGCGCGGTAGTAAAAAAGGCAAATAAATTACGGCCATCGACAAATCGTCGGTGGCCGTTTCATTTATTGCACGCGCTCAAGCTCCTCGCGCAAGCGGCGGATAATGCGCTTTTCCAGACGCGAGATGTACGACTGGGATATCCCCAACATATCCGCGACCTCTTTTTGCGTATGCTCTTTCTCGCCGCAGATGCCGAAACGCAAACGCATAATACGCTGCTCGCGCGCCGACAGACGTTTGACGCACAACAGCAGTTGTTCGCGCTCCGCCTCCTGCTCGATGTCGCGGTGGATGATATCGGGATCGCTGCCCAAAATATCCAACAACAGCAACTCGTTTCCGTCCCAGTCAACGTTAAGAGGCTCGTCAATGGAGATCTCGTTGCGCTTTTGCACGTTTTTGCGCAAGTACATGAGGATCTCATTCTCGATGCACCGCGACGAATAGGTGGCAAGTTTTATATTGCGTCCCGGGCAAAAGGTGCGCACCGCCTTGATAAGACCGATCGTGCCGATGGAGATAAGATCTTCGATGCCCACGCCGGAACTTTCGAATTTGCGCGCAATATACACCACCAGGCGCAGATTATGGATAATGAGCGTTTCCTGCGCCGCCGTATCCCCCGTTTCCAGTGCCGCCAACGCTGCACGTTCTTCCTGTTCGGCCAACGGCGGCGGTAAAATATCCGTACCGTTTATGTAATGCACCGACTCAAAACCGAGCCATAGGCGGTAAACGTACCGAATGAATCTCCACAACTTATTAAACACGCTTAAAGCCTCCTATCTCATATCAGCCGATCGCCGAGCGACGTGCCGATCAGCCCTTGGTATTCACCCCGACCCAACCGCTCACATACGGCTACGTAACAATCGCTCACCGTGCGTTCCTCGCGTCCGACGAACACCGCCATACTCTGCGGCTTAAACGCCGGCAACATACCGCTGCCGCCAAGGCTGTCAAAAGGCACCACGCGCCATCTGCCGTTCGGCGGCAACGCGTCGACGCTTGGCACCGAAACAAACCGTTCGATCGCCGCCCGCTCGACCACCAACACGGGTTGGTTAGAAAACGGTTCGGTCAAATGATTTCCGCTGTCGTACAGACAGCGCACCTGCACCGTGCGATTATCCTGTGACAGCCGCACGACAAAATCGCGCTGTGTCGGTGCGCGGCGTCGTGACACACGTTCCAGCAACGTCAGCACCCCGTAGCACACCAGCGTCAACCCGATGAGCAACCACGGCGAAACGTTATAGTATACCACGCCGTTAAACACATAAAAATCACGCGGTGCAACGAAATAATACAGCGCCGAGCACAGACCCGACAGACCTGCAGACAACCCGAACAGCAACAGAAGAGCTTTGCCGAAGCGTCGATAGCTATACCACCCGTACGCCGTGAGCACCATTAGCACCGCTGTCAACAGTTTGATAGACAGCGTCAACCACGCCGATAACGCCGGCAGTAACAGCACGCAGCTCGATAAAGCACCGATAAACGCGCCAAGCACCAGCCGCCATCCGCGCGCGCCTATGCCGCAGGCTCGCCGCACGCCGAGTAACAGCAGAAAATCCGCCCAACCGTTGACAGCCAGCAAAATATCGACATAGATAATCACGCCACCGCCCCCATTCATCACCTGTTCATTATAGACCCGTCGACGAGGCGCTTTCTGCCGAAATTTGCAGAGAGAAAAAATCGGGACATCTTTACATAGACATATTTTTATGCTAATATTACTTAATAATGCAAAGCATAGGCTACTGCCGCCGATTTCGGTAATACTGTTACCGAGGTGAATGTATTCTATGGAATTCCGATATCCCGACAAACGCGTACAGATTTGTTGGAGCGTATACACCGTGTCGGTCACCTGTGTGCCGGCAACGATCGGCATTTGGTTAACATTTATACCGTCCTTGCCTCGCTGGTGCGCCGTGTCGTTCAACGCTCTGTGGTGTGCCTTGCTGTTATTCTTGTTGACGGTGTACTTTCCGCGCCGTCGAAAAGGCCTGCGCTATCGCGTCGAGCAAAGCGGCATCACGGTCATCGGCGGCGTTCTCACCGTCACGCGGCGGTATATTCCGTTATCCGCCGTGCGCTGCGTCATCGCCCTGCGCGGACCGTTGGAGCGCGCTTTCGGACTGTCCACCCTGCTCGTCTGCGCCGCCGGCGGACGCTTGCTCATCGAAGGCATACCTGTCGCCGATGCCGAGGCTCTGACGGAGAAGCTGTTATGAGCGCGGTCATCGGGCCGCACCGTCAGCATCCGGCGGCTATGTTGCGACACACCCTGCGGTATCTGCTGCTGTTGACCCTGCCGTTTCTGCGTGCATTGCGCTATACAGGCGCACCGCAAAACCTGTCCCCGTGGATCCGCGGCATTTGGATCGATCTAACAGCGGTAGGACTGCTGTTTCTGTTCGTATATCTCCAGTGGAAACGACACACCTACCGTCTCACGCCGGACGGCCTGTATCTGCAACAAGGCGTAGTACTGCTTCGAAGCCACCGCATCCCCTATCATCACGTCGCGACCATAACGGTGGAACGCCCGATCTATCTGCGTATATTGCGTGCCGCGCGCATCGTCATCGTCACAGATGTCACCCTGCGCAGCGAAGTCGCCCTGACGCTCAGCGAACGGCACGCAAACGCGATGCTCGCCGCCTGTCAACCGAACGAACGCACGCAAAGGCGGTGTTACCGCCCTCACTGGTATCATGTGGTGGTCCTCTCCCTGCTCGCGTCCAATTCACTCAGCGGCGTCGTTCTGCTGATTACCGTTCTATATCGCAGCAGTCGGCTATTCGGCGGCCATTACGGGCAAGAACTGCTCAATAATTTAGAGGCCGCGGCCGATTATATCCGTATCATTCCCAACACCATTGCCGTTCTCGTGCTGATCCTACTGTGCGGTTGGGGCATTGCCGTCGTGCGCAGTCTGCTGTTTCACCTGCCGTTTTCCGTCACGCGAGATGAACAAGCCTTCACCGTGTACAGCGGCAAAATTTTGCGTCGCGATCACCTTTTTGACGTTCGGTCAGTGAATTTCATCGACCTGCAACAAACCCTCGTGTGCAAGCTGTTACGCCTGCATTTCGTTTTCGTCCAATGCGTCGGCCACGGCAAAGAGCGTGACGCACTCTTTCTGCTCGTGCCCGCCTGCTCGCGCGCCCATTCCGCGCGGGCAACAGGCACACTGCTTCCGGAATTTCACCGTGCCGCCGTAACGATCCGTCCGGCGCCGTATTCTCTGCTGCGCTATATCCGCTATCCAATAGTTATCCTCGCCCTCGTGCACCCGACGGCAACGGTTCTGTCACGGCTCTTCCCAATATGGGCAGAAGCCGTCGGGCATCTGCTTTCGATCGTCTATATTCCGCTCGTATGGCTGCTTATTCTCAATGTCATCGACCGATACACCGGCGGCATCGGCATTGAAAACGGATGCATTACCTTGCGCTATCGCTCGAAACTGACCCTGCACACCGTCTTTTTCCCGACCGACAGAATCGTTTCGTTCCGTTTTCGCCAATCGTTCTTCCAGCGTCGCAGAAATTTGTGCGACGTATGCATCTACACCCACAGCAAAGGAACGTATTGCCACCGCATCAAAAATGTCCGTGCAGACGACATCAACGTCCTGTTCGAATAAACCAAAAGAAAGGCGAATCACTATGTCCCTAACCTTTCATCCCTTCGACTATATGGCGGCCAAAGTGACCGCTCCATACTTTCACGCACGCAAAGACCGCTTCTGCGATCGCACGGTGGGTGTGAATTATATGTGGCGTACGCCCTTCAACTGTGCCTACGCCATCACCGACGGATGCTTACTGTTACAGGTTTCTTACAGTGACAAGGGGATCTACTTTACCTATCCGATCGGCGGTGATGAGGCAGCGGCGTTGTCTGCGTTGGAACAATACTGCACGCAGACGGGGCTACCCCTGCAATTCGCCACCGTTTCCGACGAGGAGCTTGCTGCGTTGCGCGAGCGATACACAACCGTTCACGCCACAAGCAACCGTGACTACTTTGATTACCTCTATCATTACGCCGATCTCGCAACCTTTGCCGGACGGCGATACAGCGCCCAGCGCAACCACATCAACCGCTTTGTCAAGCAGTGGCCAAACTGGGCATATCACCCTCTTATGCGCGAGGACGTACCTAAGATCAAAGCTTTCCTGCATGATCTGCTCACTCACAAGACAGCAAACGAGCCTCTCTCTCGTTCAGAACAGTTGGAAGTGCTTGGATGCAATGATCTGTTAGATGTCATGCACGAACTCGATATGGTCGGCGGCTACATCACCGTCGACGACGCCATCGTCGCCTTCTCGGTCGCCGAGATCATCGGGGACACGATGTATGTGCATATTGAAAAGGGCGACACGCGTTATCCCGGCGTATACCAAGTCATCGTACGCGAATTTGCCGCGCACAACGCCGCGCCGCATATCCTGTATATCAACCGCGAGGACGACGCCGGCGATGCCGGTCTGCGACAATCCAAGCTCGCCTACCGCCCCTGCGCACTACTCGAAAAAAGCCTCGTCGTTATAGGAGAAAGATAACATGGAACAAATACGATTAGATGAGTTGGCGGCACGCCGACTGAACATATCCGTCAAGGAAGCCGCCGCGCTCATCATGGAGGGACGCATCCGGATCGGCGCCGTGCCCGCGGATAAGCCGGGCACGGCCGTAGCGGAGGACACGCCCATCACCTGCCTTGAAAAAGCAAAGAAATACGCCAGCCGTTCGGGTTATAAACTGGAAAAGGCGCTCGCGTGTTTCAGCGTCGACCCCACAGACCGCACGGTATGCGACATCGGCGCGAGCAACGGCGGTTTCACCGACTGCCTGTTGCAAAGCGGCGCAAAGCACGTATTTGCCGTGGACGTGGCGTACGGCATTCTCGCATGGGAACTGCGCAACGACGAACGCGTAAGCGTGCGCGAGCGAACCAACGCACGCAACCTAACCCCGGAGGATCTCGACGGCACCGTCTGTGATATGGTGACAGTAGACGTGTCTTTTATCTCGCTAAAAAAGATCTTCCCTGCCATTCACCGCATCCTTAAAGACGATGGCGAAGTCATCACCCTCATCAAACCCCAATTCGAAGCAAAAAAGCACGAGCTTGGCAAAAACGGCATCCTGCGCGATCCGCAGACGACGCTGCCGCCGTTGCTCACCGATATTTTCACCGCCGCCGCCGAAAACGGGCTGACCGTCCTCGGTTTGACCGTATCCCCCATCCACGGCACCAACGGCAACGTGGAATACCTCGCGCACTATCGCCACGCCACCGAGCCGGTCGAAGCGGATCCGACCGCCTGGACAGCTATGATCGCCGAAGCGATGCAAGCGCAACCCGATATGTGAACATAAAGAAACGCCGTCGCTCACGCAACGGCGTTTCTTTAATATATCAAGGCTTAAAGCGACCGAACACCTCGTTGACCTTTGAAAAGTTGGCGAACGTACCGGGATAACGTTTGATGATCTTCATCATCTGTCCGATCTGTTTTTTGCGAATAATGCACATAAGCATATAGCGCTCAGCATGGGAATACATACCCACCACGCGCATCTCGGTGACGCCGTGCTTGAGCTCGTCGATGAGCACCTGTGCGAGTTCCTCCGGCTTGTCGGTGATGATCTCAAACCTATAGCCGTTACGCACGCCGGCGAGCACGTAATCCACCACCAGAGCCGCAATAAACAGGTTGAGCAGCGTGCACATCACAGGCACGACGTTCATTCCGTAAACAAAGAACGCGACTGCCACGACGCTGGCGTCCAGCAAGAAAGAAACGTAGGCAACGTTGGTCGCCGGATGCCACTTTTTGAGCAAGGCGGAGATGGCGTAGGTGCCGCCGCTCGCGCCGAAATGCCGCAGCATCAGCGAAAAGCCAAAGCCCGAGATGACGCCCGTGGCGATGCAGGCAAACACGATCTCAAAATCCGTACCGTTGTTGGCGGCACAATACGGCTGCCAGCCGAACAGATCGAACAGCTCCGTACCGAAGGATTGCGTGAGCATATACACGATGAGATACGCACCGAGCTTTCGGTTAACAAAGATGGTCACCAACGCAAATATCGGGAGATTGAACGCCATCATCAGCCACGCCCAACTGACCCGATATCCCAGAAGATAATAGGTGATCGTCGCTAGACCGCCCACTCCTCCGGGAGCAAAGCCGTTGCTGTTCTGGAAGAAGAAATACGCAACGGCCACGATCAAACCTGCGGCAACGGCCACCGACAGATCGACGGTAACCTCTTTGATTTTTTCTCTCATAATGACGCTCCTCAAATACGTTATCGGCACTATCATACTCCCTAAAATTTCCGTTGTCAAGAAAATTGTATACAAAGAATACGTGTATACGTATAATTTTTCCATTGACAAGCACCACGGTTTATGCTACACTCAAATCGAACAAATGTTCTTTGGTGGTGAGGGTATGGACAGGCAGATCCTGCACGTGGACTGCAATAAATTTTACGCATCGGTGGAGTGCTGTCTGCACCCCGAACTGCGCGACAAGCCCGTGGCAGTGGGCGGCAACGAGGCGTCGCGCCACGGCATTGTGCTGACTAAAAACGAAATTGCCGCGCAATATGGACTCACCACGGGCGAGCCGCTGTGGTCGGCGCGGCAGAAGTGTCCTCAGTTGGTGGTCGTACCGCCCGACTTCCCCACCTATATCCGCTTTTCCGGTATTGTGCGGCGCATTTTGCAGGACTACACCGACCGCGTCGAACCGTTCGGTTTGGACGAGGCGTGGCTGGATCTGACCGGTTGCGCCGGCGATCCCGTCGAGACCGCTCACGCCATTCGCCGCCGTATTCGCGACGAATTGGGTATCACGGTGAGCGTCGGCGTAAGCTTTAACAAATCCTTCGCCAAGCTCGGCAGCGATTATAAAAAGCCGGATGCGGTGACGGTGTTCTCACGCGAGAATTACAAACAGCTCGTATGGCCCTTGTCTGCCGACGAACTCATCTACGTCGGGCGTGCGACGAAGAAGAAACTCGCCGAGCGATACATCTTCACCATCGGTGACGTGGCGAACGCCGACGTATCCATGCTGCGTGCCCTGTTGGGCAAATGGGGTGGTATGCTGCACGCCATGGCCAACGGTCGGGACAACCAGCCGGTCGTCCCGATCGGCGAGGAAAGCGCGGTGCAATCCGTCAGCAACGGAATCACCACCCCCCGCGATCTCATCAACGACCACGAGGTCAAGGCAGTGCTGTATATGCTCGCCGAGAGCGTCGGTCGCCGCCTGCGCGAACAACACTTTGTCGGGCGCACGATAGAGATCCAGTTGCGTGACAACGCGCTCGTCATGCGCAGCCACCGAACGACCTTGGATTATTATATCCGATCCACGCAGGATATAGCCGAAGAAGCGTTCGCTCTGTTCACGCGGCAGTATGATCGGGCGCGCCCTATACGCAGTGTAACGGTCGGCGTCAGTGCGTTGGAGCCGGATACCACCCCCTGTCAGCTCGATCTGCTGGACAGCGCCGCACGCGACAAACACGAAAAACTCGACCGCGCCGTTGACGCGCTCAAAGCGCGTTTTGGCGATGGCTGTGTGCGCCGCGCGATCGTGATGGAGGAACCGGAACTGACCGGCGGCAGTCCCTATGAAACACATACCATACACCCGGTCGGCTTTTCCGGGAAAATTGACGATTAAGGGGTAATCTATGAATAAAAAAGTATACGTGGAGGTCACCGCCGCCTTCTCCCCTGAAGGCACGGTCATTCCACTGACGGTCAAATGGCAAGACGGCACGGTGTACGAGGTTGACCGCGTACTGGACATCCGCCGTGCCGCTGCACTGAAAGTCGGCGGATGCGGTCTTCGCTACACATGCCGCATACTGGGGCAACAGACCTATCTATTTCTCGACGAGGACCGCTGGTTTGTGGAAGCACGATAAAAAGCGTCCGTCGCGCTTTGCGACGGACGCTTTCATATGTATAGCTATTTTACTTTACAGCTTCAAAACCCACGTATCCAGCAGATTATCGGCATTATCCTTGATCTCAACCGTTGCAGAATCCGCGTTCAGCGTAATGTGAGCGCCGCTGAAATACGCCTCGTCCTTTTTCGGAACCGAGGCCACCACGACCGGCCACTGCTGACCGTGCGCATCGTTCTCCCCCAGCGGCAAATACAAAACGTTTTTATGTACGTGTCCACACAGCATCAGCTGCGGCTTGACATGCTCGCGCAGCAAGCTGACCCAACGGTCGAATATATCGAATTCGATATCAAACGGCGGGCGATTATGCCGCGTGAACGGAACATGTGAAACGACCAGACGATATTTGACACCGTCGGCAGCGTATTCCTGCGCCGCGTCGGCGATCACCTGCTCCAAAAAAGCGGTCTCGCGTTTGCGAAACGCGTGACAACAGACGGTGTGTCCGTATTCCTCGTGCTCGTCGACCTTATCCTCGCCACAATCCAGCACAACACCCCACACACAGCCGATGCGAAATGTGTAATAGGAATTGCCGTTCGCGTTCGGCGTATATTGCTCCAGCCTCTCCGCCAGCGCGCCGCGCAGGTCGTGGTTGCCGCGCGAGAACACACACGGCACGCCGCCCTCCGCTACAGCCGACGCCAAGCGGAACAGCACCAGCATATTCTCCTCGTTGCCGCTGTGATCCGCAATATCACCGTTGAGCAACAAAATATCCGGCTTGCCGTCCAACAACGCGCGCGCAACAGGCGGCTCAACCAGACCATGCGTGTCCGACAGATGCGCAATGCGAATATCCTGCGTCTTCTCTAACGGGCAGAAAGCATAAGTGAAGGTCTGCAAATCCTCCGTCTCGGGAAAATACGGCTTGCGGTCGATGATCGGTCGACAGCAAAGGGTGTATTCTTTTGCCTCGTCCAGCACCGCTTGCGGCAGGTTGAAGCGATGGATCATGCACTTCGAGCGCATGATGCCGTTGGAGTCGTCAAAATACTCCTCGTCGCCGCACTTTACCGACATGAGCGTATCACGCTTGACCGGCACCATGATCTGATAGTCTTTTCCTACGGCAAACACGGTCGGATGGGTGTATAACAGTTCGGGGACAGCCAATTTCATCGCTTTCAGCGCCTTTCTTACACGTTCTTTCATCACTATACCATATCGACACGGTAAAAACAAGAAAAAATCCGCACCGAAGTGCGGATTTTTCACTGAGATTACAGAACTTTTCGAACGACGATGGTTTCCATGGACTTGACGATACAACCGCCGGGGATCACGCCGCGCAACGCAGTCAGCGGATAGACGGAGGTGTTCTTGCCGATGACGGTGCCGGGGTTGAGCACGCAACCGCAACCGACGTCCGCGCCATCCGCGAGGATACCGCCGATCTTGCGCAAGCCCGTCTCGATATTCTCGTCGCCGTGGATGACCACGGCCTTACCGTCGGATTTCAGATTCGAACAGATCGAGCCGGCGCCCATATGCGCGCGATTGCCGAGCACCGAATCACCGACATAATTGTAATGCGGCACCTGCACACGATCGAGCAACACACAGTTCTTTAGCTCCGACGAGTTGCCGATCACGCAGTTTTCGCCCGTAATAACACTGCCGCGAATAAACGCGCCGGGACGCACCTCGGTGCCCGAACCGATGATCGCCGGCGCCTCGATGGTCGCGGTGGGATAGATCTTGACGTTCTCACCCACCAAAACACCGTCAGAATACTTCGTGTAGCCGGGAATGCCCTTTTCCACCAGGGCGGCGATAAAGCCCTTGAGCTTCGGCAGCATCTCCCACGGATATTCCGCCTCGGCAAACAGTTCTTTAAGGTACGGGACCTGACAGTCAAACAGATCGACAGTCTTTACCAGCTTATCCAACGACATGACCTCCTTCGGCAATCACGGCGGCGATGCGATCGGCATACGCCACGCAGGTCTCCTCGCTCTCACTCTCGATCATCACGCGGATGACAGGCTCGGTGCCGCTTTCTCGCAGCAGCACACGACCATTGCCCGCGATGAGCTTTTCTACATCCGCCTTCGCTGCAAGCACCGCTTTATCCGCGAGCACCGCAGCCTTATCCTTAACGCGCACGTTCTTGGTATACTGCGGATACAGCTTGACCGGCTCCGCCAACTTAGCCAGCGAGGTCTTGGTGTCACACAACTCTTCCGCGATCATAATAGCCGTCAGCAGGCCATCACCGGTGGTGGCGTATTTACGCAGAATGATATGACCGGACTGCTCACCACCGAGGCTGTAATCGTTGTTCTGCATGCATTCGTACACGAAGCGGTCACCGACGGTGGTCTGCGCACACTTCATGCCGGCCTTGGCAAGGCTGTTGACGAAGCCGCTGTTGGACATGATGGTCGCGACAACGGTATCCTTGTTGAGCATACCGCGCGCTTTCAGGCGTTTGCCGAGAATATACATCATCGCGTCACCGTCAACGACGTTGCCGTTCTCGTCTACCGCAATACAACGGTCGCAGTCGCCGTCGAAGGCAAAGCCGACGTCGAGATGCTGTTCCTTGACCAGCTTGCACAGATTCTCAATATGGGTCGAGCCGCAGTTCTCGTTGACGTTCAGACCGTCGGGGTCCGCGCCGACAACCACCGTCTGTGCACCGAGCGCGCCGAACACCGCACGCGCGATCATCCAAGATGCGCCGTTGGCGCAATCCAAGCCGATACGCAGTTTCTTGTACGAGTTAGAAGCAAGAGAGATCAAATACGCTACGTAGCGATTACGGCCGGCAACATAGTCGATGATGCAACCGATGCGGTCGCGGCTCGCCAGCGGCAGATCGGGCGCGTTCACGCCGAGCTCTTTCATATCGCCGTCGATATACGACTCGATGAGCAACGTGGTCTTATCGTCCAGCTTTTCACCGTAGCGGTTGATGACCTTGATACCGTTGTCATAATAGGGGTTGTGCGAGGCGGTGATCATAATACCGCAATCAAACTCGTCCTGGCGCGTCACGTAGGACACGCTGGGCGTCGTGGTGACATGCAGCATATACGCATCGGCGCCCGACGCCGTGATACCGGCAACGAGCGAATATTCCAGCATATAGCTCGAACGGCGTGTATCTTTACCGATGACGATGCGCGGGCGATAGCCTGCCTTGGTGCAGCCCGACAGCGCCGAGCCGTAATACCAGCCAAGGAAACGGCCGATCTTGTATGCGTGCATGGAGGTCAGGTTGACGTTCGCCTCTCCGCGGAAGCCGTCCGTGCCGAAATACTTATTCTTACGCTCACCGTTCGCAGTCTGACGATGCAGGGTGATCTTGTCCTGCAACAGTTCATCCGCCGTGATGTGGAACAGCTCACACAGCAACAAGACCTTGTCGATCTGCGGCAACGCCTGATCCATCTCCCACTTCGAAACCGACTGGCGGGAAACGAAGATCTTCTCCGCTAACTGCTCTTGGGAAATGCCTGCCGCCGAACGAAGGCGGGTAATCTTTTCACCGATGGTCATGCAAAAACTCCTCTCAATCTTGCATACAGTATATCAGTATGTGCTTATTACCTAATTCTAAACCATCATAACAAACATATGAGCGCTTAGCAAGCAACTTTTATTTGAATTTTTCGCAACCTACGGTTGCGATGAAGCAAAATTCATTAAATAAGCGCGAATTCTAAGTGAAAATACCGCTTAAATTTGTCAATTTTTGTTGTCGAACAAGTTCTGAAATTGATACAAAAAACGGAGACACCGCCCATTGGCGGTATCCCCGTTTTATCTCTCTTTTACTGATTCATGAAGTTACAAAGTTACGGTCATTTCCATTCTTTCACCGCATTAAAATATTCGCTCCTGTCATAAAGCTTGGAACAATTAAGATACACATGACAATACTGCATGTCATCCAAAGCCCAAGAGTACATAACCTGTCTTATTGCCACAGTTTGATTGTAACTCGTGGTTTTTACATTAAGGAATTCCGCTTTTGTCCCCTCAAAATAAATTGTAGTATCGGAATACCAACTGCTCCCTATCGGCTCAAAATATTTCAACGTTCTCGGCAAGTAGAGGGCTTTCGTATTTTTGTCTGTTATCGTACCCTCGATACGTTCTACACCTTTTCCCACCACGAGAGTTTTCATTTTCAAATTGATCGCATTACGCTCAATCACTTTAACTGTAT
>JAFQFY010000075.1 GCA_017398485.1 Clostridia bacterium | reverse complement strand
TTGAGAATAGCAGGGTTGCATTCAATATAGGAGTTGAAAATATGAAAACATACACGCAAGAAAAAGCAATTGGTGAGAGTTCAACTCTGGTCTGAGAAAAATATCTTTTTTGTACGCACAAACTGGAAATAAAAATATTGCCCATAAAAACAGAAAAAACCCTGATAAAATCAGAGTTTTTCTGTGGCTATATCTTTTTTGTAGCCCTTTGATGGAGCAGGTAAAGGGAGTCGAACCCTCCTATTAAGCTTGGGAAGCTTACGTTCTACCGATGAACTATACCTGCAAATGCACGCCTATTGTATCACAACTGATTGGAAAAATCAAGGGAAAAATGGCGGCGTTTCATTTCTTTGCTCCTGTATATCCTGTCTTTTTTCGCGCAGAATATGGAAAAAGGGGAGTGGGGTATGGATAAACGGCGCGAATGGCGGTTGTGCTTGAAGACCGCCGCGATCGGTGGGTTGTTATATAGCGGTATTGAGATCTTATGGCGCGGTCGCACGCACCCGAGCATGTTTTTCGTCGGCGGCACCTGTTTTGAACTCATCGGGCAGATCCACCGCCGCGTGCGCGCGCCGTTTTTGGTGCGGTGTGCGGTGTGCGCCGTCGCCGTTACCGCGGTGGAGCTGGTCAGCGGCTGTATTCTCAACCGCTGGTTAAAGCTCGGCGTGTGGGATTACAGCCGCAAGAAATTCAACATCAAAGGGCAGGTGTGCCTGCTGTATTCCGTCTTTTGGCTCGCGCTCAGCGCGGCGGCGTTGCCGATCTACGCGCTGTGCCGCCGTCGGCTATCGCGCGCGCGGCGCTGATTTGCAGAATGCCGCCAAGGGACAGCCGTCGCACTTTGGCGAGCGCGCGGTGCAGATATCCCGACCGAAATGCACGATGCGGTGGCAAAAGGCGTTGCTTTCCTCAGGCGGCAGCACTTTCTTGAGTTGCATCTCCACTTTATAGGGATCCTTGCTGCCGTCGGTCAGTCCGATACGTCCCGTGATGCGGATGCAGTGGGTGTCTGCAACCACCGCCGGCTTACCGAACACGTCACCGCACATGAGATTGGCCGTTTTCCGCCCGATGCCGGGGAGCTTGGTGAGTTGCTCGATCGAGTCGGGTATCTCGCCGCCGTATTCGTCGCGCAGCATCCGACACGCCGCGACGATATCGGCGGCTTTGGTTTTGTACAGACCGCAGGAGCGGATATATTCGCCGACCTGCTCGGGCGTTGCGTCGGCAAAGGCGTCGAGATCGGGGAAACGCGCAAACAGCGCCGGCGTGACCATATTCACGCGCGCGTCGGTGCATTGCGCCGACAGACGCGTGGCGATGAGCAACTGCAAGGGGTTGTCGGCGGTGAGGGAACACACCGCCTCGGGATATAATGTTTTGAGCGCCTCTACGGCCAGAATGGCGCGTTGTTTTTTGGTCATGGGGATCACCTCTTTACCCTGATATTTTATCATGCGCGGCGAGAGGGTGTCAAGCGCGCTTTCGCTTGACACGGCGGCAAAAGCCGTGTATGATAGGAGTATACTTTGAGAAACGAGGTGAGCGCATGGCCGCACCGCTGGCAGACCGTATCCGCCCGTCCGATCTGGATGAGGTGGTCGGACAATTACATATTCTCGGCGAGGGCAAGGCTCTGCGCCGCATTCTCGAATCGGGGCATATCCCCAATCTCATCTTCTACGGTCCGTCGGGTGTGGGCAAGACCACCGTCGCGCGCATCATCGCTGAACGCGCGAATATGCGCCTGCATAAGCTCAACGGCACCACTGCCTCCACCGCGGATATCAAGGCGGTGGTGGAGGAGCTGGACACCTTCGCCGGCATGAACGGCATTTTGCTGTATCTCGACGAGATCCAGTATTTTAACAAGCGACAGCAGCAGACCTTGCTCGAATACATCGAGAACGGGCGTATCACGCTGATTGCCTCCACGACGGAGAATCCCTATTTCTATGTTTACAACGCCATACTCAGCCGCTCGACGGTGTTTGAATTCAAGTCCGTCGAGCCGCAGGAGATCGAAAGGGCGGTGCGCCGCGGCTTTGCTCTCTTGCAAGAGGAACTGGACGCGCCTTTGCTCGTCGACGAGAGCGTCTACGGACACATTGCGCGCGCCTGCGGCGGTGACGTGCGCAAGGCGCTCAACGCGGTGGAACTTTGCGTGCTCGCCGGTGCGCGCGACGAGAACGGGATCACCGTCACCGAAGATACCGCGCGTCAGCTCGCCCAGCGCAGTGCCATGCGGTATGACCGCGAGGGAGACGAGCACTACGACATTATCTCTGCTTACCAAAAATCCATGCGCGGCTCGGACACCGACGCCGCACTGCACTATCTTGCGCGTCTGCTCGAAGCGGGTGATCTGCCCAGCGCGTGTCGGCGTCTGATGGTGTGCGCGTGCGAGGACGTCGGTTTGGCGTATCCGCAGATCATCCCCATCGTCAAGGCGGCGGTGGATATCGCCTTACAGGTGGGTCTGCCGGAGGCGCGCTTGCCTCTCGCGGATGCAGTCATCCTGGTGTGTCAGGCGCCCAAGTCTAACTCGGGACACGACGCGATCGCGGCGGCGATGGCAGACGTGCAGGCAGGCAAGGCCGGCCCCGTACCGCGCCAACTTCAAAATAAGCACTACGACGGCGCCGAGGTGGAGAAGAAGGGACAGTTTTATCAATATCCGCACAGCTTCCCCGGTCATTGGGTGGAACAGCAGTATCTGCCCGATTCCCTCAAGGATGCGGTCTATTACGTGCCGGGCGACAACAAAAACGAGCAAGCCTTCGCGGCTTATTGGAAAGAGATCAAAGGCCAATAAACGAAGAGGTCGGACACCGTCCGACCTCTTTTTATGTTGTTTTTTTGCGTGTAAACGCTTTCAGATCGTTGAGTGTAAAACAGCGGAACAATGGGAGGAGCAGGATATACGCAAGTGAGATGAACGCCATACCGCCGATGACGGTCAGCCAGTCGGTGCGCAGGGACAGTACGTGCCCGAGTGCTGCCCAACTGCCGCCGACCAGTGCGGCGATAAGGGTCGGTCCAACCACCCAGCGCAACCACTGCATCTTCGTATCGCTTTGTGTCAGCAGGCGGCGCGTGCTGAGAATGCAGGTCAGAAGGTTGCTCACCAGCATCACGAACAGGAATCCCGTGATGCCGAAGCGCGGCAACAATAGCCAGATCAGCGTGATGCGCACGGCGGAATCCGCCACGCTGTACCACAAGGAGTGTACCTGTTCGTTGATCCCCTTGAGCATGCCGGAGGCGACGCTGTCGAGATACATAACGGGGGTGAGCGGTCCCAGAATCTGCAAGAACAGTCCCACCGTATCGTCGCCGTACAGCAAAAGTCCCAACCGTCGTCCCAGCACGGTGAACAGACAGCCGATGAGCACCGAACCGATCCAGGTGATATGCATCGCCTGCTCGGTCAGACGCTTGACCTGTCGCTTCATGCCGAGCGCGTACGCGTCGGACAGCTCCGGCACGAGCAGACCCGATACCGTCATCAGGAACGCAGAGGGGAAGAAGATTAGCGGCAAGGCCATACCCTTTACAGCGCCGAATTGTTCGAGAGAGACCGCATCCGCGTGGGTGAACAGCGTCAGCCGCGCCGGCACGAGGATGTTTTCCACCGTGCGTAAGGCGGTGGAGAGATAGCGTCCGGCGGTCAGCGGCGCGGCGATGTTCAGCAGGGTGCGAAGCAGGGTGCGGTAAGGCAGGTGTGCCTTGCTTTTGACGGCGACGGAGCGGCGATCCAACCGGTGCGCGATATACAGGAATACGCAAGCTACGGTCTCGGAGATCGCGTCGCCCACAATGATGATGCGGCACGCCTCGGCCAGCGAGCATTCGCCGGCCGCGTGCAGCATGCACAGAATACTGCCGATGCGTACCGCCTGCTCGACGATCTGCGAGACGCAGGGCGGCATGGTGCGGCGGCGTGCCATGAAATACCCCTTGATACAGCTTGCCACGCCGATGAACGGGAGAGCCAGACCGCTGACCGCCAACGCAGGCACGGTGCGCTCGTCGCCGATCCAGTCGCCGATGGTCGGCGCGCCGACGTACAATACTGCGGCAGACAGCACGCCGATGAGAGCGCACAGACCCATGGACAGCCGCATCACGCGCGACACGTTCGACGGTGTGCCGCGGGCAAACTGCTCGGCGACCATGCGCGTCACGGCGGTGACGATGCCTGCCGCGGCAAAGGTGGTGCCGAGCACGTACACCGAGAAGACCAGTTGGTACAGACCCATACCCTCGGCGCCGACCCGCCCGGATATGAACACGCGGAACACGATGCCCAGCGTGCGCAGCAGCAGCGAGGTGACGGTCATCACGGCGGTGTTTTTGACAAAGGTGCGTTTGTTCAAGTGTGATCAGATCCCTTGGTTATACAGTATGGTGATCGCGTCCCAGGTGGGTTTATCCACCACGCCGGTTGCGGCGAGCCCTGCTTGCCGTTGCAACAGCCGCACGGCGTCGGCGGTCGCGGCGGTATAGACGCCGTTTGGTGTATCGTTCGCAGGAAGATTGGTAAACCGTGCGGCGAGCGTGGCCAGCATCACCTGCAAAACATGCACGCTGTCGCTGCTGTCCCCGACGCGCAGAGGCGGCTGTCCCATGCCGAACGCCTGCACCGGTGTGGGCAACGCGCGCAGACAGATGATCTGTTGTGCGTTGGCGAAGATCCATTCCCACGTCGCACGGTCGACCGCGCCGCTTTCGGGCAGGCCGCCTTCTTGCTGGGACTGCCGCACCGCCGCAGCGGTCAACGGACCGAAAAAGCCGTCGATCGGCACATCGGTCGCACCGTCTTTTTCACGGCGGATGATGCGCAGGTACTGCTGTAACTCGCGCACGTGGTCGGCGCGGTCGGTGGTGATATCGTTACGGGTGATAGGCGTCATAGTGCTTCCTCCTCCGTGAGCGTGTTGCCGGGGAATTGCCCGAGGCGCTTGACGTTACCGAAACGCAGATCGGAATACAAGGTGGCGATGGCGTCCCACGTGGTCGGGCCGACCGCGCCGTTGGCATTGAGTCCGAATAACTGTTGGAACGCGGTGACGGATGCCGCCGTCTCCTGCCCGAACACACCCGTCACCGATGGCGTCGGTATTTGGGTGTAGGTTTGGGAAATATAACTCAAATATTCTTGGATCGTGGCAACGTCGTCTCCCTGCGAGCCTTGGCGCAGGGTCTGCCCGGGGAACAACTGTACGCCGCCGTCGATGAGCTGTGAGGTATCTAAGATACTGCGATAGGTGTCGACCATCGACTGCCAGGTGGCACGGTCAAGCACGCCGTCGCCCGGCAGACCGAACTGCGTCTGGTATGCGCGCACCGCTTGGTCGGTCGCTTCGTCGTATACGCCGTTGATGACGATGCGCGGGATGGTGTCGTAAAAGGCGGCGATGACATTGAGATAGTATTGTATGGCAAGCACCTCGCGGCCCGTGTCGCCGAGAGTCAGCTCGGTGTCGTATTCCTGCGGCAGATCCTCGAAGCGGATCCCCTCGCTGTCCAGTTCGCTCAAACGCTTGACGGCGTTGAATATGTAGGACAGACGGTTCCAGGTGGCGTTGCCGATAATGCCGTCCTCGGTGAGATCGAAGATGCGCTGGAACGCGCGTACGGCGTCCTCGGTCTCCACACCGAAGATGCCGTCGGCCGGGTTGATTTTCGGAATGCTCGGGTAGTTGGTGGAGATGCGGTTGAGCTGGATCTGCTTTGCCTGCACATCGTTGCCGGAATCCCCGAGGCGCAACGCGCGTCCCGGATAGGATGGCTGTCCGTTGCGTATCGGCGCGTTTTCGACGATGTTGATGTTGTCACCGTAAAAGCGCGTGAGAATGTCGTAGGCGCCGAGTCCCTGCTCGGCGAGCGGTACGGTACCCCATTGGGATAAGCCGTCGCAGGTCGAGGTGGTACCGTTACAGTAACGGGTGAAATACGGCTCGATATTATCTCCCTGTACGATGTAGGAATTGAAAATATCGTCGACAACGCGGCTGATGGAATCGTAGATCTCACGACCGGGAGAAAAGGATTGATCGAACTGCGTGTTGTTGGTGATATCGAAATCGTAGCCTTGGCTACGGTAGAACTCGGTGTAATAGCGATTGAGCGCAAAGGAGATCTGTGCGTAGATGTTTGCGCGCAGTGCCGCTTCCGGCCAGGTCGGGTAGATCTCGCCCGAGGCAACGTTTTTGATATAATCGGGGAAGGACACATAGACGTTTTCCGCATTGGACTGCGGCGCGCCCAGATGCACGACGATCGTGTTCGGAATAAAGGGTGTTCCCGTCATGTGAAGTTTCTCTCCTTTACAGGTTTGTCGGCGCGCCGGAACGGAAAATGCGCACGGCGTCGGGATCCTGCCCGGGAATCAGCGGCAACATCGCGGCGGATTGTGTGACGTAGTTGTTGCCGTATACCGGTACGTTCTCGTACAGCGTGGTCTGAAAGCCGGGAACGCTGACGCGAATGTCGTAGGCGACATAGGGCGCGACGCTGCCGGGCTGCATGGTCAGCAACGGATCGACCGACGGCAGGGGGATGACGGGAGTAAAACCGTCGCCGTCGGTCACGGCGGAGGCAAACAGGATCTCCTGCTCGCCTTGACGGCGCGTGACGGTAACGCTTGCGTCCTGCAACGGTTCGGCGGTCTGACCCGTAAACACGAACACGCGCAGATAGCCGACGTACGGACTCTCCCCGATGTTCGGGGCCTCGCCATCGGGCGTTTGTTCGGTGTCAGGCGAAGGCGCTGACGGCTCCGAGGGTGGTTGCGGCGCAGCGACGGCGATCGCCGCACGGTCACGCTCGACGTTCGGCAGGGGAAAGTTTTCCTCCAGCCATGCGGCATCGACGGTGGGTGTCGTCGGTAGCGGTGATGGTGGCGATGGCGTCAGCGGCGTGGGATTTTCGGTGCGCTGTCGATAGGCGTCGAGCAGTTGGCGGCTGTATTGCTCGATACGCTTTTGGACGTCCGGATCGGTTTGGTTTTGCGGCATACGGCGTTCCTCCTGTTGAAAAAGTCTTTTTATCGGCGTATACGCGAGAATTCGAGGAGAAATACGGGAAATATTTCCCATAAACCGCGAAAATCGCGTAAATTTTGTCGCATTTTGGGTAGATTTCGAAAAATCATATTGACAATTCCCTTAATAGACACTATATTGATAAATGTTGCCTGTCTTATAAACAGGCATGCATCTAAGCACGTTTCCTGCACCCGCCAAACAGCGCCGCAGCCACCGACGGATGGCTGTGAAAAACCCTTTGCGGAGGGCGTTGCCACAGCGGATGCGCCTGCCGTCTCGGCAGAGATCTTTATTACCGCAAAGGGGGATGCATATCCATGGGTGAAAACAAAATTATCGAACTGAAAAACATTGCTGTGTCGTTTGACGGCGAGCCGGTGCTCAAAAATCTCGATCTGAGCATTTCCGATGGCGAGTTCGTGACCTTGCTGGGTCCTTCGGGCTGTGGCAAGACCACCACGTTGCGCATCATCGGCGGTTTCGTTGAGCCGGACGAGGGCGATGTTTTTTTTGACGGAAAACGCGTCAATGACCTGCCTGCGCACAAGCGCACGGTCAACACCATCTTTCAACGCTACGCGCTGTTTCCGCATTTGAATGTATATGAAAACGTTGCGTTCGGTATGCGCGTGCAGAAAAAGCCGAACGACGAGATCAAAGAGACGGTCGCGCGTATGTTGAAGCTCGTCAACCTCGTCGGTTTCGAAAAGCGCTCGGTGTCGACGCTGTCGGGCGGTCAGCAGCAGCGCGTCGCCATTGCGCGCGCGTTGGCGAACAATCCGCGCGTTCTGCTGCTCGACGAGCCGCTCGCCGCGCTGGATCTGAAACTGCGTAAGGACATGCAGACCGAGCTTAAAAACATCCAAAAGAGCCTCGGCATCAGCTTTATCTACGTTACTCACGACCAAGAAGAGGCGCTGTCCATGTCCGATACCGTCGTGGTTATGAACAACGGTGAGATCCAGCAGATCGGCACGCCGCAGGATATCTATAACGAGCCGAAAAACGCGTTCGTGGCGGATTTCATCGGTGAGAGTAACATTCTCGACGGCGTGATGATTCAGGATTATCTCGTTGAGTTCTTCGGTCGGCAGTTCAGCTGTCTGGACGCCGGCTTTGAACCGAATGAGCCGGTGGACGTGGTCATTCGCCCCGAAGATATCGACATCGTCGAGCCGGTCAAGGGTACGCTCACCGGAAAGGTGACCAACGTCACCTTCAAGGGCGTGCATTACGAGACCATCGTGGACTTCAAGGGCTTCAAATGGCTTATCCAGACCACCGACTATTATCCGGTCGGCTCGGTCATCGGCATCGTGCTCAACCCCGAGGATATCCATATCATGAAGAAATCCGAATATTCGGGTATGTTCGGCGATTACAGCTCCTATTCCGAGGAATTCGACGAGCTGGGCGATCCCGAGGCCGGCTTGGCGGAGGACGCCGGGGAGGGCGAGGAATGAAAAAACGCCTGTCTGCTGCTCCCTTTGCCGTGTGGATGGGCATTTTCACCGTCGTGCCGATGGCCATCGTGCTGTGGTTTGCCTTCACCGACGAAAACGGAGCGTTCACTCTGCGCAATATAGCTGAGATCTGGCAGTACAGCGGCACGTACGTGGATTCCATTTGGATGGGTGCACTTGCGACGGTCATCTGCCTGGTGCTGGCGTATCCGCTGGCACTGAGCATCGCGCGCAAAGCAGAGCACGTCCAGCGCACCATGGTCATGATCGTGATGCTGCCTATGTGGATGAACTTTTTGCTTCGCACCTATGCGTGGATGTCCCTGCTGGAAGAAAACGGTCTGATCAACCACCTGCTCGGTCAGATCGGTCTGCATTGGAGCATTATTAACACCGACGCGGCGGTGGTGCTGGGCATGGTGTATAACTTCCTGCCCTTTATGATCCTGCCGCTGTATTCCGTCATGGCCAAGATGGACAACCGCGTCATCGAGGCTGCGCAGGACCTCGGTTCGAACAACTGGCAGATCCTGCGTCGCGTTATTCTGCCGTTGAGTGCGCCCGGCATTGTGTCCGGTGTGACGATGGTGTTCGTGCCGGCGGTGAGTACCTTCGTTATCTCCAAGCTGCTCGGCGGAAGTAAATATATGATGATCGGTGACGTCATTGAGTCCATGTTCATGGGCGACGGCTGCAACTACAACGTGGGCGCGGCACTGTCGCTGGTGCTGATGGTGCTCATGCTCATCTGTATGTCCCTCATGCGCCGTGTTGACAACGGCGAGGACGAGTTGGGAGGTATGATGGCATGAAGACTCTCTCCAAGATCTACAACGGCATTATCTTTACCTTCCTGTATGCACCGATCGTGGTGCTTATCGTCTATTCCTTCAACGATTCCAAAAACCGCGTGCAGTGGGGCGGCTTCACGCTCGACTGGTATCGCGATCTGTTCAGCAACGAATTGATCTTGGAATCCCTGGCGGTTACTCTGCAGATCGCGGTGCTTGCCGCGATCATCTCCACCGTCATCGGCACGATGGCGGCGGTCGGCATTTTTAATATGAACGGTCGCCTTCGCCGCGCGATGGAGTCGCTTAACAACATTCCCATGGTCAATCCCGAGATCGTCACCGGTATCTCCATGATGCTGATGTTCGTGGCGATCTATCGCGCGACCGGACTGCTGCAGCCCGGCTTCGCGACGCTGCTCATCGCGCACATCACCTTCTGCATACCCTACGTGGTGTTGCAGGTGATGCCGAAATTGCGCCAGATGAACAAGCACATGTACGAGGCGGCGCTCGACCTCGGCTGTACGCCGTTTGCGGCGTTCTTTAAGGTGGTACTGCCCGAGATCATGCCCGGTGTCATCACCGGCGCGCTCATGGCGTTCACCATGTCGCTGGACGACTTCGTCATCAGCTACTTTAATTCCGGCTCGACCGCACAAAATCTGTCGGTCACCATCTATTCCATGACCAAAAAACCGGTTACCCCTGAGGTCAACGCACTGTCGACGCTGATGTTCGGCAGCGTGTTGATCCTGCTGGTTATCGTGAACGCGCGTCAAGTGCGGGATCTCAAAAAGCAAAAGGAAAGGAGATAGGGCGTTGAAAAAACTGGCCTGTTTGCTGGCGGTTTGCGTTGTGTGCGGTGCCTTCGGCGGCTGCGACGTACAACCGACCAAAGAAACAGTGACGCTGAACGTGTATAACTGGGGCGAATACATCGACGACGAGATACTCGACGTCAACGCCCTGTTCGAACAAGAAACCGGTATTAAGATCAATTATAAGACCTTTGAAAGCAACGAGTCGATGTACACCCTGCTCGAATCCGGCGCCGCAGAATACGACGTGGTCATTCCGTCGGATTACATGATCGGTAAGATGATACAGGAAGGGATGCTTGCCAAGCTCAATTTTGACAACATTCCGAACTATAAGTATATCGACGAGGTGCACAAGGGTCTCGAATACGATCCCAACAACGAATATTCCGTTCCTTATACCTGGGGTACGGTGGGCATCTTCTACAATAAGAAATACGTTGACGAAGCGGATCTCGCACAGGGCTGGGATATCCTGTGGAACGAGAAATACGCCGGCAAGATCTTTATGTTCGACAACGCGCGCGACTCCTTTATGATCGCGCTGAAAAAACTCGGCTATTCCATGAACACCACCAACCCGGCGGAATGGAAAGCGGCGTACGACGCGCTCGCCGAGCAAAAGCCGCTCGTGCAGGGCTATTTTATGGACCAGGTGTTCCAGAAAATGACCAACGAGGAAGGGTGGCTCGCGCCGTATTATTCGGGCGACGGAGCCAACATGATCACCGGCGACGACGGCAACGAGGATATCGGCTATTTCGTGCCGCATCAGGGCACGAACCTGTTCGTCGACGCCATGTGTGTGCTTGCCACCACCAAGCACCAAAAAGAAGCCGAGCAGTACATCAACTTCATGTGTCGCACCGACGTGGCGGTGGCAAACGCGGAGTATATCTGCTATTCCACGCCGCACACCGAGGCACTGGAATTGCTCGATCCCGAGGTGGTAAACGACCCGATGTTCTATCCCGACGAGGAAGTGTTGGATAAGACGGAGGTGTTCATCACCCTTGACGACAAAACGCTTAAATTACAAAAGGATCTGTGGATCAAGCTGAAATGTCTGCGCACGCGACCGTCTTGGTGGCCGTTCCCATCGTAAAACAAAGACCGACGAGAGTTTCTCGTCGGTCTTTTTGCTTGTCATAAAACCGCCGCCGTGCACATACTCTTGTACAAACACGATAACGAGTGGAGGCAATGACAATGGAAGCAACGAACAGCTTATATCAGGATATCGCGGCGCGCACCGGAGGCGATATTTATCTGGGCGTGGTGGGTCCGGTGCGAACCGGAAAATCCACCTTTATTAAACGGTTTATGGATACGCTGGTCATTCCGAATATGACGGACGGGTATCGCCGCGAGCGAGCGAACGACGAACTGCCGCAGTCGGCGGCAGGACGCACCATCATGACCACCGAGCCGAAGTTTATCCCCGAGCAGGCGGCGGAGGTGTCGCCCGACGGGGTGACGAATATGCGCGTGCGGCTCATCGACTGCGTCGGATATATCGTGCCGTCGGCTCTCGGTTATATCGAGGATGAACAGCCGCGTATGGTCAAGACACCGTGGTATGACGAGGAGATCCCGTTCAACATGGCGGCGGAGGAGGGCACGCGTCGCGTCATCAACGAGCATTCCACCGTCGGTCTGGTCATCACCACCGACGGCAGTATCACTGACATTCCGCGCGAGGAATACGCCGAGGCGGAGGCGCGCGTCATCCGCGAACTGCAAGAGATCAACAAGCCTTTTGCGGTGTTGCTCAATGCCCTTGATCCCCACGCCGCCGCCACGGTAGCGCTCGCGGCATCCTTGCAGGAGCAATACGGCGTGCCGGTGTTGCCGGTCAACTGCCGCGATATGTCTGCCGCCGAGATGCAGGCAATGCTCGCGGCGTTGCTGTCCCAATTCCCCATCAAAGAGATCGGGGTGGCGTTGCCGCGCTGGGTGATGCGGCTCGATCGTACCCACCCCGTGCGCGCGGCGCTGACGCGCACGGTGCGCGGTGCGGCGCACAAGGTCGAGCGCGTCAGCGACACCGTCGCGTTCGCTGAGGCGTTGTGTGCGTGCGACTACGTCGACACAGCGGCGACCGAACGCATTGATCTGGGCAGCGGCGTTGCCACCGTGACGGTGGTGATGCAACCGCAGTTATTCTATCAGATCCTCGGTGAAGTCACCGGCATGGATATCGCCGACGAGGGCGTGCTTATGGCGCGCATGCTGGAAATGGCGCAGACCTGCCGACAATATGAGAAGATCCGCGGCGCGCTCGAACAGGTCGAGGCGACCGGCTACGGCATCGTGATGCCCGAGATGGAGGAGATGTCCCTCGAAGAGCCGGAGATCATTCGTCAAAGCGGCCGCTACGGCGTTCGCTTGCGCGCCGCCGCGCCATCCATCCACATGATGAAGGCACAGATCACCACCGAGGTCAGTCCCATCGTCGGCTCGGAGCGGCAGAGCGAGGAACTGGTCAGCTATCTGCTCGGACAGTTCGAGGAGGAGCCGGGACGCATCTGGGAGTCTAATATTTTCGGCACCTCACTGTACGGGTTGGTCAATGAGGGGTTGCATAACAAGCTTCATCATATGCCGGAGGATGCGCGGCAAAAGCTCAAAGAAACGGTCGAGCGTATTATTAACGAGGGCTGTAACGGTCTGATCTGCATCATCGTATAAGGGTGATCACATTATGGTAAAACACGACATACAGGCCGCCATGGCGCGTGCCGAACAACGCGCACAGGCACAAGCGCAGGCGAAGCCGCCCGAAAAAGAGAAGAGATCGGCATCGGGTGGCTGGTCGGTGCTGGCGGTGCAGAGTATCGCCTGCGTGGTGATCCTGCTGCTCGCCCTGCTCGCACGCGCGGCGGGCGGCGCGCCGTTCGAGGCGTTGCGCCGCGGCTTTGCCGACGGGATGATGCGAAACGATCTGGTTGCGGTGCTTGCCCGTATATGGGACGGCGACCCGTTGGATGCGGTCTCATCGGATCCGCTGGAAGAAGATGAGGTGCCTTCAACCACCGCTACCACTGCGCCTTCAACCACGACGACTTCACCCGATGCGACCTCGACCACCGCTACCACCGCTACCGCCGCGTCTTCGACCACCTCGACCACGACGGTCGGGCGGTCGCCGTGACGCATGATGCTGGAAAAGACGCTGTGCGGCGTTCGCTTTCGCGTGAGTTTGCTGTTTCCGGCGTTGCTTTCGGCCCTGTTGCTCGCGCGGGCCGACTCGCCGGCGGTGTCTTGTGTGATCGCTTCGGCAATGCATGAGGCAGGGCATCTGCTGGCGATGCTTATGCTCGGTTGTCCGCCGCACGCCTGCACCCTCGGCGCGTTTGGTATGCGCATCGAGATGGGCGCGCGGCGGATGGTCGGCTATCGGCGCAACATCCTCATCTCGCTCGCCGGGCCGACCGTCAACCTGCTCGCCGCACCGCTTTTGTGGGCGCTCGGCTGTCGACAGGCGGCGGTGGTACACGCGGTGCTCGCGGCGTTTAATCTGCTGCCGGCGTCGGCGCTTGACGGAGGACAGGTGATGTATTGTCTGTTGTGTATGACAGGACGCGAGCGAACAGCACCGTGTTTGATACGCGTGCTGTCTGCCGTCGTGCTGTTGCCGCTCGCGGTGGTGGCGTTTTGGTTGGTTTTGTCGGGGCGCGGCAACGGCACCCTGCTTATCGTCAGCGGCTACGCGATCGCGCTTATCTTTTGGCATCCCGAAAATTAAAAAAATTGAAAAAACCACTTGACAGGAACGGCAAAGGCTGATATAATCTTCGAGAAAACAAAGCAGAGCGTTTGTCCGTTCTCACCCCAGGATACCGTTCCGAAGGGTTGATACAGAGATTGTACCTGCCGTGATGGGTGGGATTTCTGTGTGTGCGGACAGCGCGGCTGTCCGCTTTTTTGTTATAGAGAAACGGGAGGTGTTTCACCATAGCGAAGAAAGAAATGCAGATCAACGAGCAAATTCGTGACAACGAGTTGCGCGTCATCGGTGCAGACGGTGCCCAGTTGGGCGTGATGTCGGCGCGCGAGGCGCAAAACCTGGCAGATGAAGCCGGTCTCGACCTTGTGAAGATCGCGCCCACCGCTACGCCGCCGGTATGCCGCATCATGGATTACGGCAAATACCGCTTCGAACAGGCGAAGAAAGAAAAGGAAGCGCGTAAGAACCAGCGCGTCGTGGACATCAAAGAGGTGCGCTTGGGTCTGAACACCGACGTCGGTGACTTCAACACTAAGGTCTCGCAGGCGACCAAGTTCCTGCAACACGGCGACAAGGTCAAGGTCAGCATCCGCTTCCGCGGTCGCGAGATGGGCCATCCCGAGATGGGCCTGGAATCCATGCGCCGCTTTGCCGAGGCGTGTGCCGAGGTTTCCAACATCGAGAAGCCTGCTAAGCTCGAGGGTCGGAACATGCTGATGTTCCTCGCTCCCAAAACGGCGAAATAAGCCGTAAACCATTCATTCGTTGCGTTCGGGCGAAAGCCTGTTGACACAAAAAATTAAGGAGGACATGTAATATGCCTAAGATCAAGACGCACAGCGGTGCGAAAAAGCGTTTTAAGCTCAGCAAGACCGGCAAGGCCATCCGTGGTCATGCTTTCAAGTCTCACATCCTGAACAAGAAGACCACCAAGCGTAAGAGAAACCTGCGTAAGACTGCCACGGCCGATAAGACCAACTTGGCTGCCATCAAGCGCATGATCCCCTACAAATAATTGATGAGAGACGGAGGTAAAGAAAATGGCTCGTATTAAAGGCGCTATGATGACGCGCAAAAGAAGAAAGAAAGTTCTCAAGCTGGCGAAAGGCTACTTCGGTGCCAAGTCCAAGCTCTTCAAGACCGCCAAGGAAGCGGTCATGAAATCCGGTCAGTATGCGTATATCGGCCGCAAGCAGCGTAAGCGTGATTTCCGCCGCCTGTGGATCGCCCGTATCAACGCCGCTGCCAAAATCAACGGCATGAACTACTCCACCTTCATGAACGGTCTGAAAAAGGCCGGCGTGACCCTCAACCGCAAGATGCTCGCTGAGCTGGCGGTGTCGGATGCGGCCGCGTTTGCCGCGCTCGCGGAGCAGGCCAAGGCTGCCCTGAAATAAAAAGCTTAGATTGCGCCCACGGGCTTGCCCGTGGGTGCAATTTCGCTTTAATCCGGAGGTTTTTATGCGGATAACCAGTAAAGATAACCGACTTGTCAAGCTGTGGCGCGCGCTCAACAGCGGCGCACGGCAACGCCGCGAAAGCGGTCTGTTCGCCATTGAGGGCGCGCGCCTTTGCGGCGATGCGCTGGCGAGCGGATTGGCCGTCGAAGCGGTGCTGTACACCGCCGCGGCCCGTGAAAACTATGCCGCCGTGACCGAGGGTCTCGTCGCCGCGGCGCGCGAAGCGGTCGAGATCACACCCCAGATTGCGAGCGCTATGGCGGATACAACGCATCCGCAGGGTGTATTTTGTGTCGTAAAATCACTTGACATTCAGTTAAGTTTAGATACAATAGATAGTATGGGTCGTTACGGCGTTTTGGAGGATATTCGGGATCCCGGTAATCTCGGCACGATGATTCGCACCGCCGAGGCGTTCGGGTTGGACGGGCTGATACTCTCCGACGGCTGTTGCGACATGTATAACCCCAAGGTGCTGCGCAGCAGCATGGGCGGGGTGTTCCGTTTGCCGATGATGGTATGCGCGGATCTGCCGAATACCATTGCGACGTTGCAGGCGCGCGGAATGACCGCATTCGCCTGCGTGGTCGACGCCGATGCCGCCCCGATCGGGCAGGTGGATATGTCGAGCGGCGCTTTGTGCGTTATCGGCAACGAGGGCAACGGTCTGCGCGAGCAGACGGTCGCCGCCTGCAAACGGCGCGTGACCATTCCCATGGGCGGTCGCGCCGAATCGCTTAACGCGTCGATGGCGGCCGGTATTGTTATGTGGGAGATGACCCGCAAGGAAGATTAACACAGAAGAGGAGTGACGTCCGTGGACAGCCGTCTGTACTGGATATGGCTTGCACAGGCCTTGGGTCCGGGCAACGCGTCGACGGGCGATCTGCTGGATGCGTTTGACACGGCGGTGGCGATCTACGCCGCAACCGAAAAAGATCTGCAAGCCGTCGGCATCGGCAACAACGTACTGCGACGGCTGAAAGACAAATCTCTGCAAGAAGCGCGTGCGATCCTCAACCGCGTCGTTGAGGCAGGGGACTGGGTGCTGACACCCGACGATGCGTTGTATCCTAACGGCTTACGCCGCTTGCCGGATCGCCCGACAGCCCTGTACTGCCGGGGAACGATGCCGGATATGGATATACACCTGACCGTCGCGGTAGTCGGCACGCGCCATTGTTCGGATGAGGGATGGCAAGAGACCTATCGGTTGGCCGCCGAGCTTGCCGCAGGCGGAGCGATCGTCGTCAGCGGCGGTGCCAAGGGCATCGACGCGGCGGCACACGCAGGCGCGCTGGAAAGCGGCGGTATCACGGTCGCGGTGATGGGTTGTCCCGTAGACGAGCGCTATCCGGTCGAGAACGTCGCGTTGCGTGAGCGCATCGTCGCAGACGGCGGTCTGCTCATGAGTGAATATCCCCACGGTCAACCGTACCGTTGCGTTTATGAGATCCGTAACCGCTTACTGGCCGGTATGAGCCACGGGGTCTGCCTTGGCGAAACGCCGACGCGCAGCGGTGCGCGTATTACCGCGCGCTTGGCGCGCGAGCAGGGCCGTGACGTGTACGCGATGCCCGGCTCACTGACGGGACACCGCAACGACGGTGCTCATCGAGAGATCCAAGGCGGTGCGGCGCTGATCACCTGTGCGGCGGATTTGTTGACGGAATATACCGCGCTGTTCGGCGATGCACTGGATATAGACGCGGCGAAGCAGACGCACAAGCTGCTGGAAACCAAAACGGCGACAAAGCCTGAAACGGCGAAAAAGAGCCGTAAGGCCGCCGCGCCGAAGATGACGGAGCCGACCCCGACACCGTCGGCGCCGACGGTGTGTCCCGAAGCGGCGTCACCGACCGCGCGGCAGGTGTTTGCGGTGCTTACCGACAAGCCTTGTCCGGTGGACGATCTGGCGGTTGAGACCGGCTTGTCGGTTGCCGCCCTGCTCGGCGCGTTAACAGAACTCGAAATGTTCGGCTGTGCCGGCAATGCCGCCGGTCAGCAATATTATAGAAAGTAACTCTCGTGTGTAAGAAAGGATGGATCGGTTTATGGCGAAGCTGGTCATAGTGGAGTCGCCTGCCAAGGCGAAAACGATTAAGAAGTATTTGGGCAAGGATTATGAGGTGATCGCCTCGATGGGACACATCCGCGATCTGCCCAAGACCCTGCTCGGCGTGGACGTGGAAAAGGGATTCCGTCCGCGCTACGTGGATATTCCCGGTAAGACGGCGCTCATTCGCCAATTAAAGACCGCCGCCGCGAACAGCGAGCAGGTCTATCTTGCTACCGACCCGGACCGCGAGGGCGAGGCGATCTCCTGGCATTTGGCGATGCTGCTCGGCATCCCTGTGAACGAGAAAAACCGTATCACATTCAACGAGATCACTCATTCGGGCGTCACCGCCGGTATGGCGGCACCGCGCACGCTGGACATGAATTTGGTCAACGCCCAGCAGGCGCGCCGTATCCTTGACCGTATCGTCGGCTACAAGCTCAGCCCCTTCCTGTGGAAGAAGGTGCGCAAGGGCTTATCCGCCGGCCGCGTGCAGTCGGCCACCGTCAGCCTGGTGGTCAGCCGTGAGCGCGAGATACGCGCCTTTGTCAGCGAGGAATATTGGACGCTGGACGGCTTGTTCTCGGTGACGGAAAAGGGTCGCACCTTCCCGGCGAAGTTCTACGGCACCGCCGACAACAAGATCAGGATCGTGGATAAACAGCAGGCAGACGCCATTCTCGCCGAGCTGGAAAACGCCACGTACGTTGCGCAGAACGTTAAGACCGGTACGCGCCGCGTTGCGCCTGCGCCGCCCTTTACCACCTCCACCATGCAGCAGGAGGCTAACCGCAAGCTCAACTTCTCCTCTCGTCGCACCATGAAAGCGGCGCAGGAGCTGTACGAAGGTATTGAACTGGAAAATATCGGTGCAATGGGTCTTATCACTTATATGCGTACCGATTCGTTGCGCATCTCCGACGAGGCGCGTGCCGCCGGCAATGAGTATATACGCAACACCTACGGCGCAGAGTATCTGCCGTCGAGAGCGCGCGTGTTCAAGCAGAAGGGTAACGCACAAGACGCTCACGAGGCGATTCGTCCCTCCGTGCCGTCGCTGACGCCCGAGCAGGTGAAAAATTCGCTGTCCTCCGATCAGTACCGTCTGTATAAGCTCATTTGGGAGCGCTTTACCGCCAGCCTGATGGCGGATCAGATCCAGAACACCTGTCAGGTGGATATCGCCGTCGACAAGTATATCTTCAAAGCATCCGGCTATACGGTGAAGTTCGACGGACACACCGTGCTTTACGTCGAGGGCAAGGACGAAAAGGACGACGAAAACAAGCCTTTGCCGGTCATCAAGCAGGGCGATACGCTGTTTTGCCGTGAACTCGGCGGCAACCAGCACTTCACCCAGCCGCCGGCACGCTATACCGAAGCGACCCTCATCAAGACCATGGAGGAAAACGGCATCGGCCGTCCCTCTACCTACGCGCCGACGGTCAGCACGGTTCTCGCGCGCGACTACGTTGAGCGCGAGGGTAAGGCGATCAAGCCGACCAATCTCGGCGAGGTCGTCACCGACCTGATGGAAAAGCAGTTCCCCGAGATCGTCGATCTTGATTTTACCGCCCATATGGAAAAACAACTCGACGGCGTCGAAAACGGTAAGGCGGATTGGGTCGCCGTGCTGGATAAGTTCTACGGCGGCTTCGCCCGTACGCTCAAAAACGCCGAATCCGACCTCGAACGCGTGAAGGTCCCCGAGATCGAGAGCGACGAGGTGTGCGAGATCTGCGGTCGCCGCATGGTCGTTAAGACCGGCCGCTACGGCAAGTTCCTGGCTTGCCCCGGCTATCCCGAGTGCAAGAACACCAAGCGCATTGTCGAGACCGCGCCCGGTACCTGCCCGAAATGCGGCAACGCCCTGGTGGCGAAGAAGTCGCGCGGCGGTCGCAAATTCTTCGGTTGCAGTCACTATCCGAAGTGTGACTTTGCAACGTGGAACGAGCCGTCGGGTGAGGTCTGTCCTCAGTGCGGTAAGACGCTGTTCCGTAAAAAAGGCAAAAACGGCGGCTTGGTCTGCCAGACCGAGGGCTGTAACTATCAAAAATAACGCGAGGAACGATTTATGGCTATCACAGTGATCGGTGCCGGCCTTGCCGGCTGTGAGGCGGCGTGGGCCGCCGCGCAGGCCGGTGAGCAGGTCGTCTTGTGGGAGATGAAGCCCGATAAATATACACCGGCGCACAAGCAACCGCTGTTTGCGGAGTTGGTGTGCTCAAACTCTCTCAAAGCCGCCTGTTTGGAAAGCGCCGCAGGCCTTCTTAAAGAGGAGATGGCGCGTTTAGGTAGCCTTTGTGTACCGATCGCACGGCAATGCGCCGTGCCGGCGGGCGGAGCGCTCGCGGTGGACCGCGATCTGTTCTCCGCCGCCGTGACCGACGCGATCCGTTCCCATCCAAACATTACGGTCAGACACGGCGAGGTTACGGCGATTCCAAACGACGGCGTGACGGTCGTCGCGACCGGTCCGCTCACCTCCGAGCCGCTGGCCAAGGAGATCGCCGCCCTGTGCGGCGGTGGGTTGAGCTTCTACGACGCCGCTGCACCGATCGTGACAGCAGACAGCGTGGACATGACCAGCGCTTTCCGTGCGTCGCGCTACGACCGCGAGGAGAGCGGTGAGGGCGATTATATCAATTGCCCTCTCAACAAGGCGGAATACGAGGCGTTCCACGAGGCGCTCATCGCCGCCGAACGCGCACCGCTCCACGCCTTTGATACGCCGAGCGACCTGACGGTGTACGAGGGTTGCATGCCCATCGAGGTGCTCGCCTCGCGCGGCACCGACGCGATCCGATTCGGCCCGATGAAGCCGGTCGGCCTGCGTGATCCCCATACGGGACATCGTCCGTGGGCGGTGGTGCAGTTGCGTACCGAGAATAAAGAGGGGACGCTGTATAATCTCGTCGGGTTTCAGACCAACCTCAAATTCGGCGAGCAAAAGCGCGTATTCGGCATGATCCCGGCACTCAAAAACGCCGAGTTCGTGCGCTACGGCGTGATGCATCGCAACACCTTCCTCGATGCGCCGCGCCTGCTCGACGGGGCGTTTCGGTTAAAGGAAAATCACAATCTCTTCTTTGCCGGACAGATGACCGGTGTCGAGGGATATATGGAATCGGCGGCGTCCGGCATCCTCGCCGGCATCAACGCCGTGCGTCAGGTGCGTGGGGAAGCGCCGCTCATCCTGCCGCGCGACACCATGATGGGTGCGCTCGCCGGTCACGTGTGTGACGAGAATAAACATTATCAGCCGATGGGGGCGAACTTCGGTATCCTGCCGCCCATCGAACCGCATATCCGCGACAAAAAGGCGCGCTATGCCGCGCTGGCTAATCGTGCGCTCGACAGCTTGGAGGCGGCGCTCGCACAAGACGGAAAGGACGGAAATTGATCATGAGAGTTATCGTAGATGCTTTTGGCGGTGACAACGCGCCGCTCGAGATCCTGAAAGGTGCCGCGCAGGCGGTGGCAGAATACGGCCACGACATCATCCTCACGGGTAATGAGGAGACTTTGCGCGCGCTCGCACAAAAGGAGAATATCTCGCTCGATCGCATCACCATTGAGCATTGCACCGATATCATGACCATGGAGGACCACCCCAAGAGCATTCTGCGTGAGCATAAGGAAAGTTCGATGGCGGTGGCGCTTCGCTTGCTCAGCGAGGGCAAGGGTGACGCGCTTGTCAGTGCCGGCAGCACCGGTGCGTTGCTGATGGGTGCGACCTTTATCGTTAAGCGCATCAAGGGTATCTCCCGTCCGGCGCTCGCGCCCATTCTGCCGTCCGATGAAGGACCCTTTATGCTCATCGACTGCGGCGCCAACGCCGACTGCCGTCCCGAAATGCTGCTGCAATTCGCGCACATGGGCAGTATCTACGTGTCCCACATGTTCGCCGACAAGAAACAGCCGCGCGTGGGTCTGCTCAACGTCGGTACGGAGGACACCAAGGGCGGCGAATTACAGCACGCGACCTTCCCGTTGCTCAAAGACAGTGGGCTCAACTTCATCGGCAACATCGAGGCGCGCGACGTGCCGGCCGGTGTTGCCGACGTGGTGGTTGCCGACGGCTTCAACGGCAATATCCTGCTCAAAACGCTGGAAGGCACGGTGGATATGCTCATGAAGAACCTCAAAGGCGCTTTGATGAGCTCCCTGCGCACCAAGATCGGCGCGATGCTGGTGTTGCCGGCAATGCGCGCGCTCAAAAAGAAACTGTCTGCCTCCGAACACGGCGGCGCGGTGCTGCTCGGTGTCAACCGTCCCGTCGTTAAGGCGCACGGCAACGCCAACGCCAAGGCGATCGCCAGCGCAGTGCGCGTGGCGGCGGAATTTGCCGAGAGCGGCGTCGTGGAGGCGATCGCCGCGCAGGTGAGCACGAAAGAGGAGCCCGCCGAATGAGAGTGCTGGATATCCTGACCGCCCTGTTTTGCGAAAAATACGGGTGTGACCCTGACGACGTCGCCATGGCGGCGTCGCTGGACGAGCTCAACATTGCACCGCACGAACGCGACGATATGGCGATGGTGCTCGGTGAAATTTACGGCGTCGACATCGACGACGACACGCTCGACGGCTTCGAGACCGTCGAGGACGTGGTGGCTTATATTGAAGATACACTCAACGAGGAGGACTGAGAGCATGGCGCGTGACCTGACGCCGCTGATGCAAGCGATCGGCTATGAATTTCATAACGTGCGGCTGCTCGAACAGGCGCTGACCCATTCCTCCTATGCCAATGAGGGAAAAGGCGCGCGAGAGAGCTACGAACGCCTCGAATTTCTGGGGGATTCGTTGCTCGGCTTTATCACCGCGCGACACCTGTTCGAGAACGACCGCGCGCCCGAGGGCGAACTGACCAAACTGCGTGCCGCGGTGGTGTGTGAAAAGGCGCTGTGTTCTTATTCACAGGCGTTGGGTATCGGGGACTATATGCGCCTCGGACGCGGCGAAGCACAAAACGGCGGCGCCAAACGCCCCTCGATCCTCGCGGATATGTACGAGGCGGTGCTCGCCGCCATTTATCTCGACGGCGGCATGCAGCCTGCAGAGGCGTTCGTGCTGCGCTTCGTTATTCCCGAAGCGGATAACCAGCGCCGCCGTCATTTCAAGGACCACAAGACCGCCTTGCAGGAGATCATCCAACAAAACCCCGGTGAACGGTTGGAGTATGTCCTGGTAGGCGCGTCGGGTCCCGACCATTGCAAGGTGTTCACGGTGGAGGTTCATCTCAACTCCAACGTCATCGGCAAAGGACGTGGACACAGTAAAAAAGAGGCAGAACAATTGGCCGCCCACGAAGCGTTAAAGCTCATGGGATACGAATAAGATGACGCAAGTAAGAAGAAGGAAGTGGCGTTTTGTTACTCAAAGCATTGGAATTACACGGATTCAAATCCTTTCCCGATAAGACCGTGCTGAATTTCAGCGACGGCATCACCGCCGTCGTCGGCCCCAACGGCAGCGGCAAATCCAATATCAGTGACGCGATCCGCTGGGTGCTCGGTGAGCAGTCCAGCAAGAGTCTGCGCGGTTCAAAGATGGAGGATGTCATTTTCAACGGCACCGCCCAGCGCCGCCCGATGGGCTACGCGGAGGTGACGCTGGTCATCGACAACTCCACCCACGTGCTCGAATGCGACGCCGAGGAGGTGCGCGTGTCGCGCCGTTGCTACCGCTCGGGCGGCAGTGAATATCAGCTCAACGGCGCCACGGCGCGCTTGGAGGATATTCGTCTGTTGTTTATGAACACGGGTCTCGGCCGCGACGGCTATTCCATCATCG
Organism: Clostridia bacterium; assembly: GCA_017398485.1. Taxonomy (GTDB): domain Bacteria; phylum Bacillota; class Clostridia; order Oscillospirales; family Acutalibacteraceae; genus UBA5905. The sequence goes on along the minus strand of JAFQFY010000075.1, from coordinate 54,823 downwards.
GTCAGGGCCGTATCGACGAGATCGTCACCTCGCGCTCGCAGAATCGCCGCGAGATATTCGACGAGGCGGCCGGTATCGCCAAATATCGCTATAAGAAAGACAAGGCGGAGAACAGCCTGCGCAAAACGCAGGATAATCTCGACCGCCTGCACGATATTTTGCAGGAGCTGGAGGATCGTGTCGGTCCTTTGGAGCATCAGGCGGAGAAGGCAAAGAAATTCCTGTTGTTCGCCGGTGAAAAGAAAGAACTTGAGATCGGTCTGTGGTTGCGCACGATGAATGAGTCGCGCGGCATCCTGCGCGACCTCGACGCGAAGCTCGCCAACGCGCGCCTGCAATACGAGGCGACGGGGGAGAGCCTTGAATCCTTCGACCAAGAGATCGAACGCATCGCCATCGAAGCGCAACAGCTTGAGGTGCAGATGGACGAGGTGCGCCGTGCCGCGGCGGCTCTTGAGGAGCAAGCGGCGGTGTGCGACAGCCAGGTCGCCGTTCTCAACAACGACATTTTCCATAACAACGAAAATATTGCGCGTATTCGCGGCGAGATCGAACTCGCAGACGAGGGCGACGCGCATATCGAAGAAACCATCGCCGCGCGTACGGCGGATATTGAGACCAAGGAGCAGGCGGTGCGTAAAGCGGAGGAAGAGCGCCTCGCACTCACCGACGCGATGGATCAGCTTGCGCGCAACAGTGACGAGGCGTCAGGTCAGCTTGACGAGAAGCAAAAGGCGGCGGCAGACATTGCGTTGCAGTTGTCCGAAACGCGCGTCAAGAGTGTGACCAACGAGTCCTCCTTGCAGGAGATCACCCTGCGCCTGTCGCAGTTGACGGCGGCGACCGTGTTGCGCAAGCAGCAGGCAGACGCCGCGCAGGCGGAGCTCGACGAGAGCAAAAAGGCGTTTGACATCTGTGCCGAAAAAGCACAGAGTCTGCAAAATACGCTGTCCGGCTACGAATATCGTCATCAGACCCGCTCGGCGAAGCTTGCCACCGCCAAAGAGGCGCTGGATAAGCAAGCGCTGGATGTTGAGGAGCGTCAGCGCCGTATCCGTATGCTCGAAGAAATGGAACGCAGCATGGACGGCTTCCAGCAGAGCGTCAAAGCCATCATCAAGCAAGGTGAGCGCGGCGAATTGCAAGGTATCTTAGGCCCTGTATCGCGCCTGTTCCAACCGCAGGCGGCACACGCCCTGGCGATCGAGACGGCTCTCGGCGCCGCGGCGCAAAACCTCGTGTGTCAGCGTGAGAGCGACGCCAAGCGCGCGATCGCATATTTGAAGGAGACGAAGGGTGGTCGTGCGACCTTCCTGCCGCTGGATAACACCAAAGGCAAGCGTCTCGATACCATTCCGAAGGACGACGCCGGATTTGTCGGTCTGGCGTGTGATCTGGTGACCTACGACGCGAAATACGAGGGCGTTGCGTGCTCGCTGCTCGGTCGCACGGTCATCGCCGAGGATCTGGATTATGCCACCGCCATGGCCAAGCGCCACGGCTATAAATTCCGTATCGTCACGCTGGACGGTCAGGTGGTCAACGCCGGCGGTTCGCTGACCGGCGGTTCGAGTATCAAGGGCGCGGGTCTTATGTCGCGTCGCGCGGAGATCGACCGCCTGCGCAAAGACGTCACCGAGAAGATGCAGGCGCTGGAAACGGCGCGTGAGCAGTTTCGTCGGTTGCAACAGGACGTTGCCGCCGTGGAGGCACAGCTCGTCGGTGCACGCGGTGAATTGACCACCGCGCAAGAGGACAAGATACGCTTGGAGGGCGAGGTGCGTCGCTTGCAGGAGCAGGCGGAGCAGAACCGCCTTGCCGCCGAGGAGGCCGCACGGGAGATCACGACCCTCGGTGAGCGCGCGACCGCGTGCCGCGAGGCGATCGACGCCGCGGCGCAGGAGACGGCCACTCTGTCCGAGAAGCAGAACGCCATCGAGCAGGAGCTCGAATTGCTCAGCGGCGGTCGCCAGAAGCTTGCCGAGCAACGCGAGGCGTTATCGGCCCGTATCTCCGAACAAAAGCTTGCTGCGTTCAGCGCCGAGAAAGAGATCGAAAATCTGCGTCAAGCAATCGATGAATTGCGCGCGCGTCAGCAGGATTCGGCAGGCCATAAGCAGATGCTTGAACAGCAGATCGCCGAATTCGAGCAGGCGAACGCCGAAACGCAGAGTAAGATCGAAGAGGTACAGGCGCAGGCGGCCGGCTTGCGTGTGCAGGCGGCGGCCTCGGGCGATGCGATCGCTGCTCTCGTGGCGAAACGCGCCGAAGGCGAGGCCAAGCAGACCAAGCTGCGACTGGATTCCCGCGAAAAGACCGATGAGCGCGAGCGCATGGGTCAGGAGGTCGTCCGTTTGGAAGAAAAGACCGCCAACATCAAGAAAGAAGTGGACGATCTGTCCCGTCGCTTGTACGAAGAGTATGAACTAACGCGCATGGAGGCGGAGGCGATCGCCAAGCCCATCGAGAACGTCACCGAGGCCAATCGCCGCGTGACCGAACTCAAAAATAAGATCCGTGCCCTCGGCAGTGTCAACGTCGACGCCATCGAGGAATTCAAAGAGGTCAACGAACGCTATCAATTCCTCAAAACGCAGATCGCAGATGTCGAAAAGACCAAAGAGGAGCTGCTCAAACAGATCGGCGACCTCACCGTGCAGATGCGCGAGGTGTTTATCGAGCGCTTTAAACAGATCAACGAGCAGTACGGCGTCGTGTTTGCCGAACTGTTCGGCGGCGGTAAGGGCGAATTGCGTCTGAGCGATCCCGACGACATTCTCGGCTCGGGTATCGATATGTTCATCCAACCGCCCGGCAAGGTCATCCTCAATCTCGAGGCGCTCTCCGGCGGTGAAAAGGCTCTCGCGGCGACGGCGTTGCTGTTCGCTATCCTGAAAGTGACTCCCTCGCCGTTCTGCGTGCTCGATGAGGTCGAGGCGGCGCTCGACGACGTCAACGTCGATCGCTATGCAAACTATCTGCGCCGTATGTGCAAGCGCTCACAGTTTATCGCGATCACTCACCGCCGCGGCACGATGGAAGAAGCCGACACATTGTATGGTGTCACCATGCAGGAGCGCGGCGTGTCGAAACTGCTCGAACTGCGCGCCAGCGAGGTTGAGCAGAAGCTCGGCCTCAAGCTCGACGACGGCAAGGCTGCCGCAAAAACCAACTAAGGAGGCGCCGTATGGGGCTGTTTAGCAAGATCGGTCAAGGATTAAAGAAAACGCGCGACGCTATGATGCAGTCGATGAATTCCATGCTGCACAGCTTTACGCGCATCGACGAGGAGTTGTTCGAGGAACTTGAGGAGATATTGGTGCTCGGGGACGTCGGCACCGCCACCGCGTCGCGTATCTGCGAAGAATTGCGCGCGACGGTCAAGCAACGCGGCGTTACCGATCCCACCGCCATCCGCGACTTGCTCAAAGAGACGGTCGCCGGTATGCTGGAGGGCGGCCAGGAGCTTGCCATGAACACCAAGCCGTCGGCCATTTTAGTCATCGGCGTCAACGGTGTGGGCAAGACTACCACCATCGGCAAGATGGCGGCACGCTTCAAGGCCGACGGTAAAAAAGTCATCCTCGGCGCGGCAGATACCTTCCGCGCCGCCGCCATCGAACAGTTAGAGATCTGGGCACAGCGCGCCGCCGTGGATATCGTCAAGCACGCGCAGGGTGCCGATCCGGCGGCGGTGGTATTCGACACCGTCGCGGCGGCAAAGGCGCGCGGCGCTGACGTGGTCATCTGCGACACCGCCGGCCGTCTGCACAATAAGAAAAATCTTATGGACGAATTGGCAAAGATCGGTCGCGTCATCGACCGTGAATTGCCCGAAGCCGATAAGGAGATTCTGCTGGTGGTGGACGCCACCACGGGACAAAACGCCGTCAACCAAGCGCGCGAGTTTAAGCAGGCTGCCGGCATCACCGGCATCGTGCTGACCAAGCTCGACGGCACCGCACGCGGCGGCGTGGTGCTTGCGATCCGCGAGGATCTGCAGGTGCCGGTCAAATTCATCGGCGTCGGTGAGGGCGTGGATGATCTGCAACCTTTTGACCCCGTGCAGTTTGCCGAGGCTTTGTTTGAGGAGTGATTTTTGGTATGAAATATATTATTGCCACCCATAACGCGCATAAATTAGCGGAGATCAGCCGCATTCTTGAGCCGCTCGGTATCGAGGCGGTGACCGACCGCGACCTTGGCATCGCTTTGCCCGAGGTGGAGGAGACCGGCACGACCTTTGCCGAAAACGCGTTTATCAAAGCGCAGGCGGCGTGTAAGTTCGCCGACATGCCTGCCATCGCGGATGATTCCGGTATCGCGGTGGACGCGCTCGGCGGCGAGCCGGGCGTGTATTCGGCACGCTACGGCGGCGAAGGCCTCGACGACAATGATCGCAACGATCTGTTGCTCAAAAACATGAAAGATATCCCCGTCGGTCAGCGGCAGGCACAGTTCGTATCCGCCGTGTGCTGCGTGTTCCCCAACGGCGACGTGTTGCGCAGTGAGGGTATCGTGCGCGGCGAGATCGGCTTTGAGGCCAAGGGCAAGAACGGCTTTGGCTACGATCCGCTGTTCTACGTCGGGGATCGCACCACCGCCGAAATGTCGGCGGCGGAAAAGGACGCCATCAGCCACCGCGGTCGCGCACTGGCGGCGTTTGCGGAGAAGCTGAAAGAGTATCTGAACAAGTGAGGAACCAACCTATGACCAGCAAACAACGCGCGTATTTACGCTCTTTAGCGAATAAACTCGAACCCATCGTACACGCCGGTAAAGGCGGCGTGTCGGATGCTATGATCAAGCAGGCAGACGATGCGCTGACTGCGCGCGAGATCATCAAGGGCAAGGCGCTGGAAACGGCGCCGGCTTCGGCGCGTGAGATCGCCGAGCAGATCGCCGCGGCGGTAAATGCCGAGGTGGTGCACGTGATCGGGCGCACCTTCGTGCTGTTCCGTCAGAATGAAAAGGAATCGCAGATCAAATTGCCGCGATAATGCATGATGATTTTACGGAAAGGGGAATGGGCATGAAAAAGATCGCTTTGTTTGGCGGTACGTTCGACCCGATTCATCGGGGACATATCGAGACGGCGTTGCGCTTGGCAGATGCGCTCGCGCTGGACAGCGTCATACTCATGCCCACCCACGTTCCGCCGCATAAAGTTAAAGAGTCGCTCACTCCTGCCGCCGATCGTCTGGCGATGTGCCGCATCGCCGCCGAGCCGTATGCGAAGATCACCGTTTCGGATATGGAGATCACGCGCGGCGGTGCGAGCTTCACGGTGGATACGCTGACAGAATTATCCGAGCAGTATCCCGACACTGCATGGTATCTGTTCACCGGTGCGGATATGTTTTGCACCATGCGCAGTTGGTATCGCTTTGCGGATATTGCCGCAATGGCGACCTTGTGCACCGTGCCGCGCGACGGCACCGACGGGCAAAGGCTACGCGAATACGCGGCGACCTTGCAGCAGCAAGGTGCGCGGTGCTTCGTTGCGGATGCGGCGGTGACGACCGTGTCCTCGAGCGACGTTCGCGAGCGTCTGGCGTCAAATGAGCCGATCGACGGATTATTGCCCGACGGCGTGGAAGACTATATCCGCGCGCACGGACTGTACAGTACCGCCGCGGCGCAGACGGGCGACCGCGACGAGCAATTCCGCGCCATCATCCGCGCGCGGCTGGGCGATTATCGCTATCACCATTCGCTGTGCGTCGCCGACGAGGCGAAGCGTCTGGCGAAACGCTACGGCGGTGACGAGAAAAAAGCGTATACCGCCGGACTTTTGCACGATATTATGAAGGATACCGATCCCAATACACAGTTGCAAATTCTTGACGACTTTGCTATACTGTTGGACGGAGTGGAACGGCAGGTCAAGAAGCTGTGGCACGCACGCGTCGGTGCGGTATTCATTGATAAGATCCTGCATGTCGGCGATGCGGAAATCGTAAACGCCGTGCGGTATCATACCACCGGCCGCGCCGGCATGTCGTTGCTCGAGAAGATCGTGTTCGTCGCGGATTTCACCTCCGCAGACCGCAACTATCCCGACGTCGACGAGATCCGTCGGCTGAGTGACATTTCCCTCGAAGAAACGATGGAATACGCGCTGGCGTATACCATTCACGACCTGCTCAACCGAGGACAGGCGATCCATCCGGATACGCTGGCCGTCTACAACGAGCTGATACTGGCCAAGATGGCAGGAGGGCAAACGCATGAATGACAATCAGAAGCCAAAACAGGTTAGTCTCGCCGGCGCCGCCGCCGGCAAGCGAGAGACCAAGACCACCACGCAGAAAAAACGTATCCGTTTGATCATCATCGCGGTCGTGCTGGTGGTTGCGTTGCTCGTGGCGCTGTTCGTGCGCGGCTGTGACGAGCAAGGCCCGTCGCTCACCGCGCGCGAGACCGTACAGTATACCGTCACGCCCGACGACATCGCCGGCAAGGTATCGTATTTTGCGCTGGGCGTGCTCGGCGACAAGTCCACCGACCGCATGGATATGGTTGCGGTGATGTGTTACGACCGTAAGGCGGATAAGATCACCGTGTTGCAGTTGCCGGTGGCGACCTATCTCGGTGAGGACGGCACCTTTGCCGCAAGTGTCGTCGGTGACGTGTGGGGCAATCCCTCGCCGCTGACATGGTGCGATACCTGCCGCTGTAAGGTGACTGCCGCCGACGAGATCAGCGGCGACGAGCACACGGTGTGCGGCACGAAGCTGACTTCACGCGTCGGCTCGTCCTTTACGGATCTTGCCGCGGTGTTCAACAAACAATACGGTCTGCCGATCGACAACTATCTGGTCGTTCCGCGCGACGGACTCGCTAAACTCATCGACGAGGTCGGCGGAGTAGATATGAACCTCGACGGCGATTTCACGCTCGACGAGGTACAATACAAAAAAGGTGTGCAGACGCTGTCCGGCAAGGCGGCGGTATATTACGCCGTCGAATACAACTATAACGGCACGCCGGACGCCGACCGCGCGCGGTTGCTGCGCCAGCGTCAGTTGTTCGCGAGCCTGCTTGCTCGCCTGTCCGAATATAAGGAAAGCGAATTGTACAACGCGGCGGTCAAGGACGTGCTGTCGGGCGTGATGCTCGGTGCCGATCCCATCCGCTACGACACCACCTCGTTCGGCAAGGCGCGCTTGATGGACATCTCCGAAAGCCGTGCGGAGAATGTCAAGTATATCGCGGCGCTCGCGGCATTCATACATGACATCGGGCGTGTGGATATGGAGGATATCACCTATTGTACGCTGCCCGGCGTCAGTGTCAAACGCGGCACGTCGACCGTATACAGTGTCAATAAGACGCAGACGCTCGCTCTGCTCGGTCAGTATATGAACCCTTACGGGCTGGCGCTGGACGACACCACCGTCACGGTGCCCGAGCTCAAACAAAATCCGCCCGAGGTCGACGCGGCAATCACTACTCTCGATCAGGTATTGGTCAAAGCGACCGAGGAGTAATAAGGAGTTTTCATGGAAGCACAGCAAATTTTACAGCACGCGGTCATGTCCTTGGATAAGCACAAGGGCGAGGACCTGCTGGCGTTAAGGGTGTCGGGCGTGACCTCGATTGCGGATTATTTTCTGCTTGCGACCGGCACGAGCGCGACCAACGTACGCAGCCTGTCGGACTACGTCGAGCAGGAACTCGCGCGCGAAGGAGTGCATCCCAAGCGTATTGAGGGTTATCGCACGGGCGACTGGATCACCCTCGACTACGGCGACCTGCTCGTGCACGTCTTTTGTCGCGAAACGCGTGAGTTCTACGACCTCGAGCGCTTATGGACCGACGCTGCGCGCGTGGATATCACCCCATATTTGATACAAGAATCTTGAGCACAAGGAGATATAGGATTATGGCACATTACAATCCGGCAGAAATTGAGAAAAAATGGCAGCAGTATTGGGAAGAGAACGAAACCTTTAAGACCGACGTGTGGGATTTCTCTAAACCCAAGTACTACGTGTTGGATATGTTCCCGTATCCGTCGGGCGTCGGTCTGCACGCCGGTCATCCCGAGGGCTACACCGCCACGGATATTATGTCCCGCATGAAGCGCATGCAGGGCTATAACGTGTTGCACCCGATGGGCTACGACTCGTTCGGTCTGCCGGCGGAGCAATACGCTGTGTCGACGGGTAATCATCCCAACGGCTTCACACAGGAAAATATCAAGACCTTCTCCAAGCAGCTCAAGGAACTCGGCTTCGACTATGACTGGTCCAAGATGACCGCCACCTCCGACCCCGAATTCTACAAGTGGACGCAGTGGATCTTTAAGAAACTGTGGGAGAAGGGCTATGCCAAACGCATTGAGATGCCGGTCAACTGGTGCGAGGAACTGGGCACGGTGCTGTCCAACGACGAGGTTATCGACGGAAAATCCGAGCGCGGCGGCTATCCGGTTGTTAAAAAGAACATGATGCAGTGGGTCATCGATCAGCCTGCTTTTGCGGAAAAGCTGCTTGCCGGACTTGACGAGATCAACTGGCCCGAATCGACCAAAGAGATTCAGCGCAACTGGATCGGCAAATCCACCGGCGTGGAGGTTGACTTCAAGCTCGTCGGCGGCGGTGAGTTCTCCATCTACACCACCTGTATCGAAACCATCTACGGTATCACCTTCATGGTGCTCGCGCCCGACGGTAAGATCACCGCGAGCCTTCTCGATCGCGTGGAAAACCGTGACGAGGTGCAGGCGTACATAGACGAGACCGTCAAGAAATCGGATATGGACCGCACCGACCTCAACAAAGGCAAGTCCGGCTGTCCTCTCAAGGGCGTCTACGCCATTAACCCCGTCAACGGCAAGGAGGTGCCGGTGTTCATCGGTGACTTCGTGCTTGCCAACTACGGCACGGGCGCGGTCATGGCGGTGCCCAGCCACGACCAGCGCGACTTCGAATACGCGATCGTGCACAACATTCCGATGTTGCAGGTCATTGAGGGCCGCGACGTGTCCGATTGTGCGTTTGAAAAGCAGGATTACCTGGGTAAAGGCTGTAAGCTTGTCAACTCCGAGGAGTTCACCGGCATGACGGTGGAGCAGGCCAAGGAGGCCATCACCTGCAAGCTTGAGGGTATGGGCGTCGCGCGCCGTAAGACAAACTACCACTTCCGAGAGTGGATATTCGCGCGCCAGCGCTACTGGGGCGAGCCGGTGCCGTGCGTTTACACCGAGGACGGCGAGACGGTGTTCCTGCCCGACGAAGAACTGCCGGTCATTCTGCCGGTGCTGGAGGACTATAAGGGCCGCGGCGGTCAGGCGCCGCTCGAAAACGCCGAGGAATGGAAGCACTACGATAAAAACGGTCTTAAAGGCTTGCGTGAGACCTCCACGATGCCCGGTTCCGCCGGCTCGTCGTGGTATTTCATGCGCTATATTGATCCGCACAACGACAAGGCACTGTGCGATCCCGTCCTGCTCAAGCACTGGCTGCCGGTCGATCTGTACGTCGGCGGTCCCGAGCATGCGGTCGGTCACTTGATGTATGCGCGTATCTGGAACCGCTTCCTGTATGACGAGGGCATTTCGCCTGTCAAGGAGCCGTTCATGAAACTGGTACACCAGGGCATGATCCTCGGTGAAAACGGCATCAAGATGGGCAAGCGCTTCCCCGAGTTCGTGGTCAATCCCAGCGATATCGTGCGTGATTACGGCGCGGACACCCTGCGCTTGTACGAAATGTTTATGGGCCCGCTCGAGGTGTCGAAGCCGTGGTCGACCACCGCGGTCGCCGGTGCGAGAAAGTTTATTAATCGCGTTTGGAACTTCTTCACCGAGCCGGGCAATATCACGGATACGAACGATGATAAGCTGACCAAGATTTACCATCAGACCGTCAAGAAGGTCACGAACGACTTTGAGGTGCTCGGTTTCAACACTGCCATCGCACAGATGATGATCTTCGTCAACGAGGTGTATAAGGTCGGTTCTTGCCCGAAGGAATACGCCGAGGGCTTTATCAAGATGCTTTCCTGCATCACGCCGCATGTGGGCGAGGAAATGTGGCAGGCGCTCGGTCATGCGGATACGATTGCGTATGAGGCGTGGCCGACCTACGACGAGTCGAAGTGCGTTGAGGACACGGTGGAGATCGCCTTGCAGGTCAACGGCAAGATCCGCAACCGCATCGCAGTGGCAGCCGACATCGCTTCAGCGGATGCCATCGCCGCCGCCAAAGCAGACGAGAAGGTTGCAACGGCACTTGACGGCATGCAGATCGTTAAGGAACTGTACGTCCCCGGTAAGCTGGTCAATATCGTTGTCAAACCGCAATAATCGACCGCGTGACGAAAAATCTTTGAGAAAAAAGCAAATTTCTCTTGACGAGAGTCGCATAATTCGGTATAATAGACCATGCATTATTGCAGATTACCCCTGCTAGACAGCGGAGGGAGGGAATAAAGATGTCAGAAGTCCATGTCAAAGAAAATGAATCTCTGGACAGTGCTCTGCGCAGATGGAAAAAGTCTTGCGCTCGCTCCGGCGTTCTCGCCGAGGTGCGTAAGAGAGAGCACTACGAGAAACCTTCCGTAAAACGTAAAAAGAAATCGGAAGCTGCGCGCAAGAGAAAATACAAATAAGCGTGGAAAAAGCGAGCAGACACTCTGCTCGCTTTTTGTTTTGGAAAGGAGGCGTACGATATGTCCTTGTTTTATCCGACGATCTATCGTCGGCGCATTACCGATCTGTCGGTGGAGCTTATGCACCGCTTGGGCGTGCAGGGTATTCTGCTGGACGTGGATAACACCCTGACACCGCACGACGATCCGACCGTGGATGCGTCGATCCTCGCGTGGCTGGACACCGTGCGGCAGGCAGGCTTTTTGCTGATGGTGGTGTCGAACAACAGCGACGAGCGCGTGCGCCCCTTTGCCGAAAAGCTGGGTCTCGGCTATCAGGCGAAGGCCGCCAAGCCTCTGCCGCACGGTTATCGTGCCGCGGCGCGTGCGATGGGATTTTCACCGCGTCATTGTTTGGTGGTGGGTGACCAGATCTTTACCGACATTCTCGGCGCCAATCTCGCCGGTATGCCGTCGGTGCTGCTCGAACCGATCGAGCCGGAGGTCAAACAGAAATTCATCGTATTCAAACGGCGTATCGAGCGTCTGCTCATGCGCAACGCGCGTCAGAGACGCCGTCGGGAAGGGGATTACGAAAATGCGTGACACAGCCTTATTCGGTCCTGCCGGCAATTGCGACGAATTCGCCGCCGCCGGCTACAAAGCCACGGTGCAGGTGTTTGGCTTTTTGCAGCAGCGCGGGCTGACTGCGTATGAATACCAGTGCGGTCGCGGCGTGCGCGTCAGCGATGAGTCGGCCGCCGCCATTCGCCGCAAAGCGAGCGAACACGGCATCACCGTGTCGCTTCACGCACCGTATTTTATCTCCCTTGCTTCGGCAGAGGAGGAGAAGCGTGAAAACAGTATCCGCTATATCCTGGAAAGCGCGCGCGCGGTGGATAAGATGGGCGGCGATCGCATCGTCGTGCATCCCGGCGGTCTGGGCGGTCGCAGTCGCGAAGAAGCGGCGGCACTGGCGACCGACACGTTGCTGCGCGCGCAGGCGGCACTGGACGCGGAACACCTTGGTCACGTGCACGTTTGTCCCGAGGTGATGGGGAAGATCAATCAGCTCGGGACGCTTGACGAGGTGCTCGGTTTTTGCCGCGCGGAAGAACGGTTTTTGCCGTGCGTGGACTTCGGTCACCTAAACAGCCGCACCGGCGGCGAGACCAACACCGCCGAGGCGTTTGCCGCCGTGCTGGATCGCATCGGCGATCAGCTCGGCAAAGAACGGCAAAAGGCGTTTCACATCCACTTTTCCAAAATCGAATACACTGTGGGCGGCGAGAAAAAGCATCTCACCTTCGCGGATGAGCAATTCGGCCCCGAGCCGGCACCGCTGATGCGTCTGCTCGCCGAGCGCGGCTTGTGTCCGACCGTTATCTGCGAGTCTGCCGGCACGCAGACTGCCGATGCCGCCGCCATGCAGGCTTTGTACAGGCAGGCGGTCGTAAAATAAGTAAATTCGTCCAGAAAGTGGCAAAAAACTGAAAATAGTGCTTGAAATCTGCCCGTATATAGGGTACAATATGTAGTAGAATAAAAATGGAGGAATAACACTATGGTTTCTGCAGGTGATTTTCGTAACGGCGTAACTTTTGAAGAGGACGGCAACGTGTTGCAGGTCGTTGAGTTCCAGCACGTCAAGCCCGGTAAGGGTGCTGCGTTCGTGCGTACCAAGACCAAGAACGTGCTCACCGGTGCGGTGATTGAAAAGAGCTACAACCCCACTGCCAAGTTCCCGACCGCTTATATTGAGCGTAAGGAGATGGAGTATTCCTACAACGACGGCGATCTGTACTACTTCATGGATCCCGAGACCTATGAGCTCGTGCCGATCAATGCCAGCGAGTTGTCGGATAACTTCCGTTTCGTGAAAGAGAATATGGTTTGCCGCATCGTGTCCTACAAGGGCAAGGTGTTCGGCGTCGAGCCGCCCAACTTCGTTGAGCTGCAGGTCACCCAGACCGACCCCGGCTTTAAGGGCGACACCGCGACCAACACCACCAAACCCGCAACGCTTGAGACCGGTGCCGAGGTGCGCGTGCCGCTGTTCATTGAAGAGGGCGAGATGATCCGCATCGACACCCGTACCGGCGAGTATATGGAGCGCGCTTAAGATCAACTGCAACTTACTATAAGGAGGGCATTTGCTATGACAACGACCGAGAAGGTAGCGTATTTGAAGGGCCTTATGGAAGGCATGAAGCTGGACGAAGCGACCAACGAGGGCAAGCTGTTCGCCCTGATCGCGGAGATCCTGGACGATCTGTCCAACAACGTCGCCGATCTCGAGGACTACACCGCTGAACTCACCGAGCAGGTGGACGCGGTCGATGAGGACCTCAACTCTCTCGAAGAGGATTTCTACGAGGAGTGGGACGACGAGGACGAGTGCGACGGCTGCTGCTGCGACTGCGACGACGATGAGTATTACGACGTGACCTGCCCGAGCTGCGGCGAGGAGTTTGAGGTCGACGAGGACACCTTGCTGGATGGCAGCATCGACTGCCCCAACTGCGGCGAGAATCTCGAGTTTGACTTCGACTGCGAGGACGACGAGGACGAGCAGGACGACTAATATGCGCCAAAAACGGCTATTGCGAGTGATTGCGATAGCCGTTTTTTTAATGGTGTATGATGTGCGCGAAAAGCATTTTTCGAATAAAAAATACCGTAATACAGGTTGATTTTTCAATAAATGTATGGTATTATACCAACGCAACCACAAGTTGCATGTGATGTAAACCAAACAAAACGCCGTAAGGCGGACGCGGAGGGTAACGTTATGAGCAAAACAACTTACGAATTTGGCGTCAATTTTGAAAACCTGACATTAAGAGAAAAGGTGTGCCAGTTGATGGCACCTACCGCCAGACAGTTTTCTGATTATGGTTTTGACACCGAGAAATACCCAATCGGCTTCTTTTGGTATGCCGGTGCCGCCGACAAAAGACCGAATGAGAAAGCCGGTGAGACGATTAGTGCTTACGAGGCTATTGTTGACAATTACAAAGGTCGTGTGCCGTTGTCCATCACGCACGATGGTCTGACCGGCTTTGCCGGTATCAACTCTGTGCTACGCAAACTTTCGATCGGCGCTTCCAACGATCCCGATCTTGCGTATCGTTACGGCAAGGTTACCGCTATGCAACAGATTTATAACGACGTCGATCTTTGCTTGGAGCCGTCTTGCGATCTGCCGTCTCATCCGATGTCGGTTGCTTTCGGTGATTTCTTTAGTGGCATCAAAGAGGATTGCCTGTCGCTTTGCGGTGCTTACGTTAAGGGTATGCAGGAGCTGGGTGTTGCCGCAACTATCAAGCACTTCCCCGGTATGGGTTCGTCGTACACCAATCCTCACATGGCGCGTGAGCGCACCTATCTGTCTAAGGAGGAGTGGGACAGCAGCTTCGGTGAAATATACAAGAAGCTCATTGATGATGGCGTCATGGCAATTATGACCGGCCACAATTCGCTGCCGGCGTATTCGACCAAAGACGAAAACGGCGAGTATCCCCCTGCAACCGTGTCGTATGAGCTGACCACCGAGCTGCTCAAAAACAAGCTCGGTTTCAACGGTCTGGTTGTGACCGACGCATTGGTGATGGGCGCCTTGGATATTACCGATCCTGCCAAGGTGACGGCGGATTCGTTTGCCGCCGGCAGTGACGTGCTACTCTTCCCGAGCCTTGATGCGGTGGATATCATCATCGACCGTTTGGAAAAGGGCGAGATCCCGATGTCTCGTCTGGACGACGCGATGCGCCGCATCTACGAATATAAAGAAAAGATGGGTCTGCTTGACGGCAGCCGTAATCTGAAACATCTGCTCGACGAGGATTTTGCTAAGCGTACTCACGAGGAGCGCATCCGTCGCGGCATTGTCGCCCTGACGCACAATGCGCCGATGTTCCCGATTGACAAGAACAAGGTCAAGAAGATTTGTGTGTGCGCGATTCATTGCAGCGACAACCATATGGATTACACGCTGTTCCTCAACAAGCTCAAAGCGGAAGGCTTTGAGGTGGATTTCCAAGAGAACGTTGGTCTTGACCACATCACGGTTAAGGAGTTCCAAGCGAAGTACGATATGATCATCTCCTGCCCGACCGGCTTGACAGCGACCTACGTTATACCCGGTCACGTGGCGATGCGCACCATTTGGGGTATGCGCCGTATTGATCGCAGCAAACGCTGCGTCGTGCAGTTCGGCGCGCCGAAGCTGCATGATGTCTATTTCGCGGATGAGCCGATCTACGTTAATGCTATGGATTATTCTATGGCGACGGAAGAGGATATGGTACAGGCGGTAGTCGATGTTCTTGTAGGCCGCCAGAAGGCGACCGGCAAGTTGCCCTTTAAGGTGGAAACCGACGAGTATTTTGAGCGCTGATTGCGAAAACACAAATTTTGTCACCTTGTAAAGAACGATTACCACGCCGCCTTGTGCGGCGTGGTAATTTTTTTTGTATTTTTTCGTAAAAAGGGTTGTAAATACGGAGAGGAAATGGTATATTGTGGTTACGATAGGAACGGTGTTTGATCATACAAGTGGGGTGGCGACTGTGAAAACTACGAACAACATGGATTTTGGTGTCAACTTTGAAAACCTGACCTTGCGTGAAAAGGTGTGTCAGATGATGGCACCGACCGCTCGGCAGTTTGCCGAGTACGGCTTTGACACCGAAAAGTACCCGATCGGCTTTTATTTCTTTTCCGGTAATGCGGATCGTAAGCCGAACACCGAAAAAGGGGAGACGGTCAGCGCGTACGAGGCGATCGTCGAGAACTACAAAGGTCGCGTGCCGATGTCTTTTGTGCACGACGGCTTGACCGGCTTTGCCGGCATCACTTGCCCGATGCGTAAACTGCAATACGGTGCCGCCAATGATGAAGAATTGGCGTATCGTGCCGGTCAGCTCAATGCGATGCAGCAGATCTATACGGGTATCGATTACTGTTTGGAGCCGTCCTGTGATCTGCCGAAGGATAAGATGTCCCACGCGTTTGGTGACTTCGTCAGCGATGACCCCGATGTGAGCGCAAGACTGATCGGTGCGTTTATTCGCGGCTGTCAGGAGATGGGCGTTGCGACAACCACCAAACATTTCCCCGGTATCGGCACCTCGCCCTGTAATTTCCATATGGCGATGGCGCGTAACTATATGTCGAAGGACGAGTGGAACAGGACCCACGGTTATGTCTATCGTAAGCTTATCGAAGCAGGCGTTATGTCCGTCATGACCAGCCACGTTGCGTTCCCTGCGTATGCAAAAGTGGACGAGCGCACGGGTAAATATCCGCCGGCGACGACTTCCTACGAGGTGACCACCGAGCTGCTCAAAAACGAGCTCGGCTTTGACGGCGTTGTCATCACCGACGCACTGGTCATGGGCGGCATTGATTGCAGTGACACGCGCCGCGTCACCGCAGAAGCGTTCGCCGCCGGTCACGACGTTCTGCTGTTCCCCAATCTTGACGCCGTGGACTTGATCGTTGAGATGCTGGAAAACGGTGAGATCCCGATGTCCCGTTTGGACGACGCGATGCGCCGCATCTATGAGTTTAAGAATAAACTCGGTCTGCTCGACGGCAGCCGTGATCTCAAGCATCTGCTCGACGAAAAGCAGGCGCACGAAACTCTGCGCGCGCTCGCCAAACGAGGTATCGTGGCAATGACGCGTCAAAACCCCGAATTCCCGATCGACAGGAGCAAGGTCAAGAAGATATGCCTGTGCGGTATCCAGTGCGGTGCCGTGCCGTGGACGCTGGAGTCGCTGATCGAAAAGCTCACGGCCGAGGGCTTTGAGGTGGATTATGTGGAGAACCTTGGTCTTGACGGCAAGGAGGCCAAAGAGATTCAGGAAAAGTATGATCTCTTTATCTTCTGCGTGGTGGGAGCCACCAACGTGTACACCATTCCCGGTCATATCGCCATGAAGTGCGTGTGGACGATCCGGCGTATCGATCCGCGCAAGCGTTACGTCATCTCCTCTGGTCTTGCCAATATGTACGACGTATATTTCCAGGACGAGTTGGTGTATCTCAATTCGATGCGCCCGATTCCGAAAGAAGACCCTTATACAATTGATGCACTCATTGACGTGCTGATGGGTCGCGAAAAGGCGACGGGTATTCTGCCGCTTGCGTTGGACGTTGATGAGAATTATATGTAATATTATAAATAAAAACTGCCGTGCAGAGATCTGCACGGCAGTTTTTTTGTTCAGACATATTTTCTTTTACTCTCGACAACCAAGCCGATAATGGTGACCTCGGAGATCTGCTCGCCTTCAAAGCGGCGTGGGGGATAGTAGGGGTTGACACTTTGCAGCTCCAACCAGTTATCGCTGTATACCACGCGTTTGACCAGTCCTTCTTCGCCGTCGACGAGTACCACTGCATAGCGGCCGCTGTCGACGCTTTCCTGCCGACGCACCAGCACCAGATCGCGGTCGTTGATGACGGGCGTCATGCTGTCGCCGCTCACGCGCAACCAGAAATAGTCGTCGCCGCCGCGCAGAAGCTCGGCGTTGATCGGCTCGGTATCGGTGTGTTCCTCGAACACCAATCCGCCGCAACCGGCGCGCACAGCGCCAATGATCGGCAGGGGAATGACGTCGGCGGTAAGGTGATCGCGCGGCGTCTCGATGACGGTGGGATCATCGGTTAACCCTTGCAACCACAGAGGGCTGACGCGGAAGTGGTGCGCGAGCAGGTGGATGGTGGCAAGGTTGATCTTGGAGGTGTCACCCTTCTCCCAACGCATGACGGTGGATTTGTTGACGTCGGCGACGCGGCCGATCTGTTCGAGTGTTTCATGGGATTCGACACGGCATTGGCGTAAGCGAAAAGCGGTCAGGTTATCCATGTTTTTCAACTCCTATTCAGTATTTCGACAGGTTACGACAATATCTTACCACATAAAATCGCAAAATGCAACCATATTTTCAAAAAAGTTGCATTTTGCTATTGACAGACGCTGAAATACCGTCTACAATTATTTACAGACGAACAAATGTTCTGTTTACGAGGTGAGAACATGGTAGTAGGGGATATCCAAAAGATCACGGCTACATTATCACCGGATTTACCGGTGATTTTTTATAATTCCACCGCCGAGCCGCTGGCGAGCGATGCCTATTGTGACGGCGCGACGATCAAGACGTCGCAGATGTGGGTCGGACGAGAGGGCTGGGTTCCCTGTGTGGTGGTGGAGTTGGGACAAGGCTTTTAATTTTTATCCGTAAAGTTGCAAAATGCAATATCGGGAGGTGCTTATGCAGTATAAATCGCTTGCTAAGCGCAGGCAATCGGACATCGAGGCGGCGATACAGCGTGCCAAGGAATATGCACAAGCGCAGGATGTGCCGCTCACGGCGGAACGGCTGGCGGCGGAGCTGGACATGGATCTGGCAGATTTACATCGCGTGGCACACGAAGAGGTGGCGTGCACGAGCGCATCGGCGCGGCGGAAGGTGGCGTTGATCCGCCGCGCCTGCGGCGAGGCGACTGCCAGCGTGGTGGAGCACGCGATGCGTCGCGGCTCGAGTGCCAACATGCACATGCTGTATCTCAAAAACAACGCCGGCTATGACAGGCCTGCGGAAGAAAAGCAAGGCGGCGATACGCCGCCGGTCGTGTTTATCGGAGAGGAGAATATCGGTGACTGACATGAAAGAATTGATGCAGGTATACAAAGAGTCGTTTGAAAAGCTGCGCCGACGCCACGAGGAGCTGACGCGCGAGCGCATCGTCTACGATAAGCGCGTAGCGTTGCTCGAGGAGGAAATGGACGAGTTGCAGGAGGTGATGTGTATGCTGCGTCCCTACTTGACGGGAAAATGATCGAGGGCATCGGCACGGTGGTGTCGTTGCCGGAGATCGTCGGCGGCGGTTACGGCGAGTTTTGGCGCTGTCGGCGGCGGTATCGCGTCGTCAAGGGCGGTAAGGCTTCCAAAAAATCCTCCACCACGGCGCTGTGGTATATCCTGCACATGATGAAATATCCGCAGGCAAATCTTCTGGTCGTGCGGCAGGTGCATCGCACCCATGTCGACAGCACCTTTGCACAGCTCAACTGGGCGATCCGTCGGTTAAAGGTTGAGCATCTGTGGCAGGCAAGCCGCGAGCCGCTGGAATTGCGCTATCGCCCGACGGGTCAGCGCATTCTGTTCCGAGGACTCGATAATGTCGAGAAGCTTGCTTCCACCACCGTTACCAAAGGCGTGCTGTGCTGGGTGTGGGTGGAGGAGGCGTTCGAGATCGCACGGGAGGCGGATTTTGACAAGCTCGATCTCTCGGCGCCGCGCGGGCAGGTATCGCCGCCGCTGTTTAAGCAGACGACGCTGACGTTCAATCCGTGGAACGAAAACCATTGGCTTAAAGGGCGATTCTTTGACCGCGCCGACGAACAGGTGCTGGCTATCACCACCGACTATCGCTGTAACGAGTTCCTCGACGACACCGACCGTGCGCTGTACGAGCAGATGCGGCTGAATAATCCGCGGCAATACGCGGTCGCCGGACTCGGTCAGTGGGGACACAGCGAGGGTTTGGTGTTCGAGAACTGGCAGGTGGAGGCGTTCTCACTGCAAGAGCTGCGGCGCGAGGGCCTGCGTCACGTGTTCGGCCTCGACTACGGCTACACCAACGATCCCACCGCCTTTATCGCCGCGGCGGTGGATGAAACGCACAAGGTCATCTATATTTACGACGAGTATTATAAGACGCGTATGCTCAATGAGGACATCGCGGCGATGATCAAGGAAAAAGGCTATCAAAAAGAACGCATCCGCGCCGACAGTGCCGAGCCGAAATCCAACGACGATCTGCGGCGGCTGGGGATCGGGCGAATCCAGGCGGCGTGCAAGGGTCCTGACTCGGTCAACGCAGGCATCGCACGGTTGCAGGAATACCGCCTGCTCGTGCACGAGCGATGCGTGCACACCGCCGCCGAGCTGGCGGCGTATTGCTGGCAGCAGGGCGTGCGCGACGGGACGTTCATTAACCGCCCGACCGATCGGGACAATCACCTGATGGATGCCCTGCGCTACGCAATGGAGGACGCGCCGCGCACGAGTACTAAAAGGGAAACGCCGCGCCGCTACGGGTTTCGCGGCGGCTGGACGCAGTGAAAGGGGGAGAGAGTATGGTATTGGTTGGGTTTATATGCGGCATCGCGGTGATGCTGCCGTTTCTGTTCGTGCATCGGCGGCAGACCCGCATGCCGCCGAAACCGCCAAGACGCAGACTGCCCGTGCGGCAGGATGAAAAACATTGGGAGAACACGCGTAATTTTCTGTACTATGACGGAACCGAAATGCCGATAAACAAGGAGGAACAGTATGAGTGAAAAGGTCATCCGATTAAACCGCGTCACGCCGCAACAGGTGTTTTCCGAATACCACCGTTGCGTGACCTACAAGGAATCGCTCGGCAAGCACGGCATGTTTGAGCAGAACCGCATCAACGAGCGCTTTTATTCCGGCGATCAGTGGTACGGCGTCAACTGTGGGGACAATCGCCCTCTGGTGCGACACAACGTTATTCGCCGTATCGCAGATTATAAAATGGCGGTGGTCGCCGCGGCACCGGTGTCGGTGCAGTTTTCGGCAGAGGGCCTGCCTGACACGCCGGCGGTCAAGGAGCGCGTCAGCGCGATCCGCGGCCAACTGCAACAGGGAGGGTCGATGAACGAACCGATCTCGGCGGATGAACAGGCGCAGACGATTGCCGCCGCGCTGACGGATTATTTTGCCACCACTTCGCGCCGCCTTTGTCTGGATACCCTCGGTCGCCAAGCACTTCGCAACGCCTATATCACCGGCACGGGTGTGCTGTATACCTATTGGGACGATAGTATACGCACCGGTCTGTACGCCGACGTGTCGCGCACCGCGCCGATCTGCGGCGACATTTCGTGTGAGGTGTTGGAGATCGACCACGTGTACGTCGGTGATCCGTTGCTGGAGGATCTGCAACAGCAACCGTATATTCTCATTGAACAGCGCAAGCCGGCGGAACGCTTGCAACGTATGGCGAAGCATTACGGCAGTGCGGATTGGCGTTCCGTTCGTCCCGACGAGGGCGGCGATGATATGAGTGCGCACGCGACGGTCATCACGCGCTTCTGGAAGGAGTGGAACGAGGACGGCAGTGCTTGTCGCGTCAAAGCCGTACAGGTTTGTCGCGGCGCCGTAGTGCGTCCCGAATGGGATCTCGGTGTAAAGTTATACCCCTTGTCGTTGTTTCGTTGGGAAGAAAAGCGCTGTCGCGCCTACGGCGAGAGTGAAATCCCCAATCTAATCCCAAATCAGATCGCCATCAACCGCACGGTGTCGGCAGGTGTGTGGGCGGTGATGATGATGGGCATGCCCATCATGCTGGTCAACGGCGACGTGGTGCAGCAGCCCATCACCAACGATCCGGGGCAGGTCATTCCGGTATACGGAGCAGGCGAAGAGGTGCAGAACGCGATACGGTATGTCGATCCGCCGGCGTTCACCGCTCAGTTGGATGCCAACGTGCACAACCTTATCAACGACACTCTCTCGCAGTCGGGTATCAGCAGTGCCCTGCTCGGCGATATCAAACCGGATAACGCTTCGGCGATCCTGGCGGTTCGCGAGGCGTCGCTGATGCCGTTGCAGATGGTGCAAAACCGCTATTATCACTTCATTGAGAATGTGGCGCGCATCTGGTGTGAGTTCTGGATGGCGATGTACGGCAACCGCGCTTTGAAGATCCGTCGGGACGGCGGCGTTTGGTATATGCCTTTTGAGGCGGAGAAATACCGTGATCTGTTGCTGGATATTCGCGTGGATGTCGGCACCGGCAACCCGTACAGCGAATTGCGTACGGTGGAGACGCTGGATAATCTCTACAAAAACGGCGTACTCACCGCAAAACAGTATCTCAGCCGTCTGCCGCAGGGCTATGTTCCCGAGCTGGACGCCTTGTTGCAGGAGCTGAAATAAACTCTCACCGATCCGACAGGAAAGGAGGGGGAATTCATGATTTAGGAGGTATAGCATGGAAATGGAAGAACGGCGACCCGTAGAGGTCGCGCCCGAAGAGAGCATGCCGATCGAGGAGGCACCCT
Source organism: Clostridia bacterium (assembly GCA_017398485.1). Classification (GTDB taxonomy): domain Bacteria; phylum Bacillota; class Clostridia; order Oscillospirales; family Acutalibacteraceae; genus UBA5905. Next base: position 33,114 of record JAFQFY010000075.1, on the reverse strand, counting down.
TGCCGACGCAGGACGAACAAACGGTACTGCCGCCGCAAGCAGAAATTGCGCCGTGTGAGGACGCTGCAGAGGAGGAGACGGCGGATGAGTCGGACATCACCCACCGACTTGCCGAGGAGTTTATTCTTCTGCGCGAAGAATTCCCGTCTATTGAGCGTCCGGACCAGTTGCCCGATGCGGTGCTGGATATGGCGGCGGAGAAGTCTATATCGCTGTTTGACGCGTATTTGCGTTTTTGCCACGAGGAGCGAAAGCGCGTCGAGCGCGAACAGCAGCGTCGTCAGCAGGCGGCGGCCAGTTCCGCCGGCTCCTTGCAGCAGGGGACGGTGGACACACATCCTGAGCAGGACGCTTTTCTTCGGGCATTTCGTACGGCGTTAAAATAACAGTAACAGAAAGGAAAATGTAGTATGAGCCTGAATTTAGAAATGATCTCCAAAAAGATGACCGACGAGTTGGACAAGGCGGTTGCCGAAAAGCCGGTTACCGGCTTTCTTGCGGATAACAACCTGCGCGGCAAGTTCGTCGGTGCCAAGACGGTCATGATCCCCGAGATGAACGTATCGGGTCTCGGCGACTATAACCGCGACACCGGCTTTGTCAACGGCACGGTATCGGTATCTGCAACGCCCTTTACGCTGACCATGGACCGCGGCCGCTCCTTCCAGCTCGACCGTGAGGACCACGACGAGTCCGGCGTGGCGGATCTCGCCGGTCAGATCATGGGCGAGTTTGTGCGCACGCAGGTCGTGCCCGAGGTGGACGCTTACGTGTTGTCCAAGATCGCCGGCTATGCCGCCGGCGTCTCTCAGACGGTCAGCGGCAATCCCACCACCGAGGCGCTGACCATGCTCACCACCGCCATCGCCAACGTGCAGAACGAGGTCGGCTACGACGAAGAACTCATTGCGTTCGTCGACAGCGCTATGTGGTCGGCGTTGCAGAACAGCCCGGAGATCTCTCGCATGCTGGTTGTCGGCAGCTTCAAGCGCGGCGAGATGCACACCGACGTGACCTCCTTCAACGGTGTGTCGATCCTGCCCGTGCCGGACAGCCGCATGAAGACTGCCTACACCTTTAACGACGGTGTCACCGACGGTCAGCAGGAGGGCGGCTTCGTTCCCGCCGAGGGCGCCAAGAGCATCGGTCTGCTGGTCATGCCGCGCCGTGCCGCGTCGCTCATCAAGAAGACCGAGCAGGTGCGTTGCTTTGACCCGGCGCACAACCTGCAGGCAGACGCATGGAAGATGGACTACCGTCTGTACTATGACGTGGTGCTCAAAAACAGCCTCTCCGGCGGTGTGTACACCTACGTCTATTGATTTTCGCGCAAGGAGGGATACCCTTGACCGGAGTCATGATACTCAAACAAGCGTGCGGCTTGCTTGGGGATGAGAAGCGTGCCGCCACCGCAGACGCGGATGATGCTGGTCTGGCGATGGTCAACCAGATATACGGCGAATTGTGGAGCAGGGAGCATCGTACGGCGTTCACGCCGCTCGACGCGTTGCAGCAGCCGCTGTTGTTGCCCTGCCGCTTTATGCCGGCGTTGGCCTACGGCACGGCAATGCTGCTGTGTGCTGACGGCGAAGCGCAGGCGTTGCATGATCGCTTTTTGTCGCTGTATCATCGCGCGGCATCCCACGCAGGCGGCAGTTTTGCGAAACGGGAGGACGTGCTATGGAAAAACCGAGAGGTGTAAAGGCTTACGATCGTGAAGCACTCGACCGTTTGGTGTTGCAACGCGACCTTGCCGCGTATATGCGGCAACGCCGCGCAAAGACCACGGAGGCCGACGGACAAAAATCCGACGGAGAGAGTGAATGACGGCGCCGAGCCTGACCGATTGGCTGTCGATTGTGTCGGCGTTGGGCGTGATCGTCGCGTTGATCGTCAATCTGCGTTCGTTGCGTGACAAAAACGAGCGAAAAGCAGGGGAACTGACCGAGATGCGCTCGGACATTAAGCACATTCGAGGACAGGTGGATAAAAGCGACGTGCTCATGGCGGATATCCGCGTACAGCTCGGAGACGTGAAGGATCGTGTCACACGGCTGGAGGAGTCGGTGAAGAACGCGCACCATCGACTCAACGCATTGGAACATACGGAGTGAGAAAGGAGAACGCAATGACACAAATCGCATTGACCGCCATGCTGGCGGTGACAGTGGAAGCGTTGGTGGAATACGCCAAGTCTCTGCTCGGCGCGCTGACGCAGGGCGGTTGGAAGACACTGATCGTACAGCTGCTCGCGGCAGTGGTGTCGGTGCTGCTGTGCTTAATGTCGGGCGCGGACCTGTTCGGCGTGCTGGGCATTGAGCTGGGGGACATCGGCGGTCGCGTGCTGACCGGTGTCCTGATTGCCAGAGGCTCCAACTATCTGGCGGATTTCGTCAGCCGCATAACGACGGCAAAGAAGAGCTGATCGGATTGAACGGGCGACCGACTTTTGTCGGTCGCCCGTTTATTTTTAGTTGACTTGTTTAAAGAATCTTGATAGAATTAATATATATGTACTTTTATGATGGGAGGGTATGTCAATGGATCTGTGCGTTGCCGGTCTGCCGATTCGCGTGGAGAGCGCGGATAAGGCGTTTTTTGCCAAGCGCTTTGCCGACTATGTGCGCGATGACGCGCGTGAGCCGGTCATGGTCATGCGTACCCGCCGCGTCGGTGAGGTGCGCGTGCCTGAGGGCGAGCTTGTCGAGCGCATTAAGAACATAACTGTGGTGCGTCTGGCGGACGGTCGCTTCTGCCGTTATGCGCACGGCGTCACTCCGTCGGGGGAGAACGGCCCTGTGCTGTTTGCCATCTATTTCACCCCCGACTATGCGCGCGTGGATATCGAATTGTTCTCGGGTCGGCATCATCCGACCTTTACGCTGACTGACTTTGAATATATGTACACCGGCATCTCGTTCCAGAACCGCCTGTCGTATCTCGGCGGCGGCGTGTTGCACAGCTCGTGCCTGGCGTACAAAGGAAAAGGCGTTGCCTTCTCCGCCCATTCCGGCACGGGCAAATCCACCCACACGGGTTTGTGGAAGGAATATTTCGGTGATGCGGTCGAGATCGTCAACGACGATAAGCCTGCCATCTATTTTGACGGCGAGCAGGCGAGGATCTGCGGCACGCCGTGGAGCGGAAAGACCGCGCTCAACCGCAACCTTGCCGTGCCGTTGCGCGCGATCGTGTTCATCGAGCGCGGCACCGAGAACGCCGTACGCCGCTTGGACACGGTGGACAGCATGCTCAACCTTACCACCCAGATTGCGCGACCGTATTACGACGAATCGCTCGGCGTTCGGGTGTTGGATTTTACCGAGCGTCTGCTGGCGAGCGTGCCGATCTACGGACTTGCCTGCAACATCAGCCGTGAGGCGGTGGAAACCGCGTATAACGCGATATTCTCTCAGGAGGGACACTGATATGAAACTCAAAGACGGATTTGTTCTGCGCCGGATCGGCGGTCACCACATCGTCGTACCCATCGGCGCGCAGACGGTGGATTTTAACTGCATGCTTACGCTCAACGACACCGGCGCATTCTTGTGGCAAAAGCTACAGAAGGAGATCACCGAGGAGGCGTTGACGGCGGCGCTGTTGGAGGAATACGACGTCACCGAGGACGCCGCGCGTGCAGACGTGGCTCGCTTTATTGACAGCTTGCGCGAGGCGGCTTTGCTCGCATGAAAAGCGAAAACGCTTCGCAAATGACCCGGGTATCCCAGGCACAGCTGACACCGCTGATGCTGGAATGCCTTGATATGGGGCAGGAGGTTCGGCTGACCGTCACCGGTTACAGTATGAGCCCGTTTTTGCGGCATGAGCGCGATCAGGTGGTGTTGGTCAAACCGTCGGATCCGACGGTGTTGCGCACGGGCGACGTGCCGCTGTATCGCCGCGACAACGGACAGATCGTGCTGCACCGCATCGTCGAGCGCGATGACGGCAAAAAGCGCCGTTTCTACGGCGAAAAGCAAACGTTGCCGTCGATGCATTCGAGCAGTGGGCTGACCTACACCATGCTCGGTGACGCGCAGACCGAGCGCGAGCCGAACGTGCGTCCCGAACAGATTCTGGCGGTTGCCGCGGCGTTTATCCGCGACGGTAAATGCATTGATTGTCACAGCACCGCCTATCGCCGCCGCTGTCTGCGTTGGCACAGGCTGTTGCCGCTTCGTGCACCGCTTGTTTGGTTTTACCATCTGCCGCGCCGCGTGAAAAATAAATGTATCCGATTGTTTAAGGGGAACTGATATGAAAAAATCCTCGGCAAAAAACTGGATATGGCGCGTTTCGCGTGCGGATATGGCGCGCATTGTGCTGCTGTCGGTGACGACGGGCATCACCTCGTTGACGACGGTGGTGTTTGCGGTGCTGACCCAGCGCGTGATCGACATTGCCCTCGGTGACCAGCAGGGGAACCTCTGGTGGAATATTGCAGGGCTGTTTATCGTGCTGTTGTTTCAGGTGGCGATGGATGTGTTCAACAGTCAGTTCACCGCGCGCATCCTCGGGCGCATGGAGATGCGCATCAAGGACACCGTGTTTGCTACGTTGTTCAAAAAGAAGTGGCAGGACGTCAGCCGTTTCCATTCGGGCGAGCTGCTCAACCGTCTCAATTCTGATAGCCACTTTGTCGCCAACGGAGTGGTGTCGCTTATCCCACGCATCGTGTCGCTCACGACGCGCCTTGTCGCGTGCCTTGCGGTGCTGTTGATGCTGGATGCACGCTTCACGGCGGTGATGCTCGCGCTCGGCGTTGTGCTCGTGGCGGTAAGCCGCCTGTTCGGTAAACGGGTGAAGGTCTTACATAAGCAGACGCAGGAAAGCGACGGAAAAGCGCGCTCGTATACGCAGGAGAGCCTGGAAAACTGGATGATGATCCAGTCGTTCGAGGGCAGTGAACACGTGCGCGGTCGGCTATGGGATCGTTTGAAGGTACATTTTGACCGTTCGATCGCGCGCAATCGGTGGAGCAGCTTTTCCAACGCTTCGATCCACATTCTGTTTTCGGGCAGTTACTACGCGGCGCTCGCTTGGGGTGCATTACGTCTGGCGGCCGGTGCGATCTCTTACGGCACGTTGACCGCGTTTTTGCAGATCGTCAGCCAGATCCGTATGCCGTTTATGCAGATGTCCCATGTGTTGCCGCAATACTATCACATGATCGCGTCGGCAGAGCGGCTCATTGAGTTGGAGGACCTGCCGGACGAGCCGCGCGCACAGCAGGCTCTTGATTGCAAGAGCGTGACGCCGCAGGCGCTGGCGATCAACGGGGTGACCTTTGCCTATGAGCCGGAGCACCCGATCCTCACCGATGCGTCGCTGACCGTTCGTCGCGGCGAGTTTGTCGCGCTCAGCGGCTTTTCGGGTATCGGCAAAACGACGCTGTTTAAGCTTATGCTTGGGTTTTATGCACCGCAGAGCGGCACGCTGGAGGTCGCCACCGACGACGGCCGATATGCGCTCGGCGCCGACACGCGTGGGCTGTTCGCCTACGTGCCGCAACAGAGCATTCTTCTATCGGGTACGATACGCGAGAACATCGCGTTCTGTTGCCCTGACGTGACCGATGAGCAGATCATGGCCGCGGCCAAGGTCGCGGCGATCGACGATGTCATCGCGAGCCTGCCGAATGGGCTTGACACGCCGCTCGGCGAGCGCGGTTCGGGATTGTCCGAGGGGCAACTGCAACGCCTCGCGATCGCGCGCGCGGTGCTGTGTGACGCACCGATATTGCTGCTCGACGAGGTGACCGCGTCACTCGACGAGGCGACCGAGGAAACGGTGCTGCGCAACCTGCGCGCGCTGACGGACAAGACCTGCATCTGTATTTCTCACCGCCCGGCGGCGCTCGGCGTATGCGACCGTGTGATCCGCATCGAGGACGGACGCTTTTGTGAATAAAAAGAAGCTCCCTACACGGTAGGGAGCTTCTTTTTTTGGCTTATTCTATGCGGCTGATGGAGAGCAGTCTGCCGCGCGGCGGCTCGCCGTCGGTGAAGGAGCCGTCGTGGACGACTTTCACCTTATCGCCGACCTGAAAATCACCGATGTTGTCGACGGCGAACGCATAACGGTCGTAGCCGTTATAGCGGCTGTCGTTTACGTGGATATAATGGTCTTTGGCGTCGACGATGACCCGGTCGCCCTCGATCGCGACGATGACCGTCGGGTTGACCTTGCAGGTGTCCGGCACTCTTTTCGTGGTGGTGGTGGACACGGTCGTAGCGGCTGTGGTCGTCGTACTGCCCGTATCTTCCGTTTCGCCGTACAACACGCGTTCAAGCGTATCAAGAGAGCCGTAGTGGGACATCAGATACAGGTCGTACAGACCCGTCGTCGCGTCGCCCCATTCAGTGTTGCTGTATCGCAGCAGCAGACGGTAGCCGTCATACGAGTACAGGATCGAGCCGCCGTCATCGTACGCATCTTCGTGACAAATGTCGGCGTTGGCGTCCTTGTTGGCTTGCAGCAGTAACTGCGCTGTGGTGATACTACCGTTTGCGAGCGCCGTTTTAAGGCTGACGGGCTTGTTGCCGATGACGATGGTCGCGTCGTTGATGGTGAAATAGTGGAGGTTGTAGTCCTCTTCGACGCCTTCTTTGCGCGTATAGACCGTTTCGAGCCGATCATTACGCGATTCGGTGATCTCAACGGCATAGGTGCCGACGGTGGAGAGATCGCGGTGTCCTTTGATATGTACGATGGAAATCGGCAAGCTCGCCAAACGGGCAGGGTAGGTGTCCTGTACGTCGCCGTCGTAACCGATCCACACTTGGTCACCGCTGTACAACTCGGGCACTTCGTAGGAAAGCAGACTCGTCGGCACCTCGATCCTGTCGGAACAGCGGCGGATCTCCTCTCCCTCAAACGGTGCGACGAGCAGATGGTTTTGCTGCACCTCCAACACCGTGGCGCAGAAGCCTTTGATGGGTGCGATTTTGTTGACGATGAAGAAATTGTGCATGACGGTATCGCTCATGCCGTCACAGAAAATCAGTTCGCCGTTATTCATTTCCAGCAGATAATAATAGCAGGGGTGTCCGTTGGTGGTGACGATTCGCCATGCGGCATGTGTGTTTTGGCGCAGTTCGGCGGCAGAGGAGTCGGCATTCCATACCATGTTTCCGACAACGTTGCCGCGGGATTTAAAGAATGCGTCGAAATTCTCTTTGTTCGGTGTGAATGGCTCGAATTTTCCGATTTCCAAATTTCCGGCGTCGCCTAACAGAAATAATGTACCGTTATCGATGAATAACGAGGATGCATTTTGGTTGAAACCGTATGTCTCGCCTTCAAAACGGCAGAGCACTTCGCCCGGTTCGTACAGGCCGGTTTTGGGCAACACGCCGTCGGCGGTGGTAAGGTTGAGCCTGGTGATATACGCGTAGTTGCGTGCAATGTCGGACACCACGTCTGCCGATACGCCGTAGCAGGCGTAGTAGCTGCCATCGCGCGCTTGCAGGATGTAATAGTATTCGTTATGCTCTGTTTGCTTGCAACGCCACGCGCGTTTCGTTTGCATACGCAGGGTGGCGGCGTCCGTGTCGACGCGCCAGTCGACGAAATGGCTATCGGGACGCAATTCCTGCTTGAAGAAGTTATCGAAATTCTCCTCGGTCAGCGTAAAGGACTCTAACTCACCGAGATTTGTTTCAGATAAACTGCCGTCGTAGAGAGCCCATAGGGAACCGCCTTTGACACGCCAGTCGAGATCGTTTAGCATACCGTAGGAGGAGACCGAGCCGTGATCCACGATGCAGACGCTTTGTTCGGCGCGGTAGGTGCCGTCGGGCGGCATCTTGTTTGTCGGGTTGGTCAAAAACCCGATGGCGACCGCGACGGCGGCAAGAACTGCGGCGAGCAGGATCCAAAGCGTCGGCTTTTTATAGCTGAGCACCGATTTGACGCGCGCCTTGATGCCGACCTCGCCGAACGCGAGGGGGCAGGCGGTGACCATGCGGCGGTGCGCGCCACAGGCGAGCAGGGTGCTCGAATAGGCGGCTTTGCCGTCCTCGTCGAGGGTACGCGCGACGCGCTCGTCGCAGGCGAGCTCAATGTCGCGGCACAGTAGGATATACGCCACCCATACGATCGGGTTAAACCAGTGCACCGTCAAAAGCAGATACCCCAGCGGCTTCCACCAATGGTCGCGGCGGCGCAGGTGTGCCTGCTCGTGCGCGAGGATATGGGCGGTTGCCTCGTCGTCGAGACCCGTCGGCAGATAGATGCGCGGACGCAGGATGCCGAGGATAAAAGGGGAGGGCAGACCGTCACAGAGGTATACGTTGTCGCGCAGATGCAGGCTTGCACCCACCTGCCGTCGCACGCGCCAAAAGCTCACCGCGGCGTAGACAAGCAACACCGCGATGCCGACCAGCCATGCTACGGCGGCAACAAAGGCGAGTATCTGCATGGGGTTAACGCTGTCGCCGGGATTTGGTGTAAAGCTTTGGGACAGTACAGGGTTGACTACGGCGTTGACCGCCGGCACGCCGCTGTTGATGGTCGGCGTGGCGTCGGTGGTGATGGTGTCGGGGATCGGTTTGGCGCTCGGAATGAGGCTCAGCGCGCTCTCGATGGAGAACGGACACGCCAGACGAAGGCCGACAAACGCCCACAGCACGCAGCGGATCGCTTTGGGCGCGCGTTTGAGCAGCACGCGCAGGATAACCACGGCGAGCACCAGCCAGCTTGCCGTCAGGCTCATGTTGAGGATTTGCAGAAATACCGCTTGCATGCTCATCCCTCCTTGTGTGCGTCGATCAACTGCTGAATTTCAGCGATCTCCTTATCGGTCAGCGCCCGACCGCCCGTAAACGCGGCGAGAAACGCCGGCAACGAGCCGTCAAAGGTCTGCTCGACGAAGCGTCGGCTTTGTGCGGCGTAAAACGCGTCGCGCGTGAGCAGGGCACTCACCACGCCGCCCTCGTTTTGGAAAATTCCGCGGTCGCACAGCTTGCGCAGGACGGTGTAGGTGGTGGACTTTTTCCATTCCAGTTCCTGTCCGCACAACCGCACGAGTTCTCCCGAGGCGATGGGCGCGTGCGCCCACACGATGTCCGCAAACCGCGCCTCCACGACGCCTAAACGCAGATCGTCCATACTCAACACTCCTTTGGTCTATTGTCAGTAAACCTTACAAGTTTAGTCTATCATCGATAGACCGATTTGTCAACAAAAAAATTCCCTGCGCGCCAAAGCGAGCAGGGAATGGGGTTAATCCTCGTATTGTGTCAGGTGTCCCTCGGTGCGCAGATCGGGGTAGTTCCACTAGCGCAACACCTCGTACACGCCGACCGCCACGGAGTTGGAGAGATTGAGCGAACGCGCCGCGTCGTTGTTGATCATCGGCAGGCGCACGCAGGAGTCGGGATTGTCGTGCAGCAGCCACTCGGGCAGACCCTTGGTCTCCTTGCCGAAGACGAGATACGCGCCGTCGGGGTAGGTGACATCCGAGTGAATATGCTTTGCCTTGGTGGAAAAATAATAGAACGGACCCTTATTGCGCGCGAAAAAGTCGTCGAGGTTCTTGTAGTAGGTGATGTCCAGCAGATGCCAGTAGTCGAGGCCGGCACGTTTCAACTTTTTATCGTCGATGCGAAAGCCCAGCGGCTCGACAAGGTGCAGGCGCGCGCCCGTCGCGGCGCAGGTGCGGCTGATGTTGCCGGTGTTCTGTGGGATCTCCGGCTCGACCAACACGATATTCAGCGTTGCCATACGCTCACTTCCTTTTTTGCTTGTGTTCGGTAGATATCCTACCATATTTTCGCTCTTCGTGCAACAAAAATCACGCTGCGCGTGATAATTTCTCGCGTTTTGTTCAAACTATACCCGAAAGGAGGCGTAGGGTATGCGCAAGACATTCTGCAATTTCATGAAAGGGATGGGCATGGGCGTCGCGGTCGGCGTTGCGGTCGGCGTGGTCGGCACCTGCTATGTGAAAAAGAACAAAAAAGGGCTCAAACGCAACGCCGGGAGAACGCTGCATTCCATCGGAGATCTGCTGGAAAACGTGACGGATATGTTTTGAGTGAAGGCAGGACGTTCGTCCTGCCTTTTTGTTTTGAGAATTTTGCCGTTTTTGCTTTACAAAGCACATAAATTCGTGTAAAATGATACGGAATAGGTATTTGTATGAAAGGACGTGCTTTCATGGCGAAGAATAAGAAGAATTCGACAAAAATAAGCTCTGACGTTGAACTCAACGAGGAGCTGGGGATATTTGGTCGCTCGCAATCTCGCGAGGAGATAAAAGCACAGCGCAAAGAACAGCGCGCGCGCGAGATTCAAGCGCTGCGTGATGCGCGTCGCGCCGAACGCGCGGCGCGCAAGGCGGATCGTAAGGCAGGGCGCAAGGATACGCTCATCATGCTGGGTATTGCGTTGAGCGTTATTGCGATCTGCGGTGTGGTCGTCGGCGTGCAGATCGCGCGAGAGAACAACAATGCCGTGTACGACCCGAGCGAGACCAACACCGCCCATTTCTACGACCTTGAGGCGCTTCCTTCGTTGGAGGAGGACGGCATTTCCTGCGTCGTCAACGAGGTGTTCTATACCAAGGGTGACTATCTGTGCGTCAACATGACGCTGGGCAACGGCACCGAGGACACGCGCAAGCTCGATTCGCTTTCGGTCAAGATCTCCAACGGTGACACGGGCGAGCTCATTGCCAGCGGCTACACCGAGGCGATCGATGAGACCTACCGCGTCGGCGCACAGCAGTATAACACCTATACCATGTACATCAAACCGGAACACGTTAAGGTCAAGGACGCCACCCTCGAGAAGCTCACCTACGAGATCGAGGTTGTCGGCACCGCAGTGGAGGAATAAACGCTCTATGCTCGAATTGCAAAACATCTCGTTCGTCGTTGAGGACAACGGCGTTAAGCGCGAGATACTCAAAGATATCAATCTCACCATCAACGAGCGCTTCGTGGCGCTGACCGGCCCTAACGGCGGCGGTAAATCCACCCTCGCGCGCGTCATCGCCGGTATCGTCACGCCGACTGCGGGTCGCATCCTGCTTGACGGCGAGGACATCACCGACAAGACTATCACCGAGCGCGCACGCTTGGGCATCAGTTTTGCGTTCCAGCAGCCGGTGCGCTTTAAGGGTCTGACGGTGCGCGACCTCATCACCCTCGCGGCAGGCCGCGAGATCTCGGTGTCCGAGGCGTGCGCGTATCTGTCGGAGGTGGGTCTGTGCGCGCGCGAATATATCGGGCGCGAGATCAACGCCAGCCTTTCGGGCGGCGAGCTTAAGCGCATTGAGATCGCCATGATCATGGCGCGCGGCACGAAATTTTCGCTCTTTGACGAGCCGGAGGCAGGCATTGACCTGTGGAGCTTCAACAACCTCATTCAGGTGTTTGAGAAGATGCATCAAAAGCTCGGCGGCTCGATCATGATCATCTCCCATCAGGAGCGTATTCTCAATATTGCGGACCGCGTCATCGTCATCGCAGACGGTCGCGTGCGTGCCGACGGCGCGCGTGAGGATATCCTGCCGGAGCTGCTCAGCAACCACGAGACCTGCTCGGTGCTGACGGAGAAGTTATAAGAGGTACAAGCTATGGATAAGATCGAAAAAAATCTGCTCGAACAGATCACGGATCTGCACGACGTGCCGCAGGGCGCGTACAACATCCGTGCCAACGGGCAGCTCTCGGGTCGTGCAACGACCGAAAATATTGACATCGTCACCAAGACGGACAAGCCCGGTATTGATATCATTATCAAGCCCGGCACCAAGAACGAAAGCGTGCATATCCCCGTACTTATCAGTCAGACGGGCTTGCAGGACCTCGTGTACAACGATTTCTATATCGGCGAGGACGCCGATATCACCATCGTGGCCGGATGCGGTATTCACAACGCCGGCGACGACGAATCGCGCCACGACGGCATCCACTCGTTCCATCTTGCCAAGGGCGCGCGCCTGCGCTATATCGAGAAGCACTACGGCGACGGGGACGGCAACGGCGAAAACGTCATGAACCCTACCACCGTGGTCGAACTCGGCGAGGACGCGTATATGGAGATGGAGACCACCCAGATCAAGGGCATTTCCTCCACCGTGCGCGTGACCAAGGGTAAGCTCGGTGACGGTGCAACCCTTATCGTCAAGGAAAAGATCATGACCCATGGTAAGCAGTATGCCGAGACGGATTTTACCGTCGATATGGACGGCGTGGATTGCAGTGCAAACGTCATGTCCCGTTCGGTGGCGAAAGGGAACTCCAAGCAGGTGTTCCGCTCGCGCATCAACGGCAACAACCGTTGTTCGGGACACACCGAGTGTGATGCGATCATCATGGACGACGCCTGTGTCAGCGCGATCCCCGAAGTCACCGCCAACCATCTCGAAGCGGCGCTCATTCACGAGGCCGCGATCGGTAAGATCGCCGGCGAGCAGCTCATCAAGCTCATGACCCTCGGACTCACCGAGCAGGAGGCGGAAGAGCAGATCGTCAGCGGCTTCCTCAAATAAAGGCAAACACTCCCCGCCGAGCGGCGGGGAGTGTTTTTGTTTCGTTAAATGAGCAACATATCGTCGTAGTCGATGTCCTCGTCGTCGTAGAAGTCGTCGTAGTCGATGTCCTCGTCGTAGAAGTCGTCGTAATAGTCACCGAAATATTCCTTTTCGGCTTTTTCTGCTTCGAGCATCGGTGCCAAGATACTCCCGAACACCTCGTTGTATGCCTCCGGCACGGTGTAGGCGAGGCCGTTATTTTTCGTGACGAGATAATAGGTGCTGTTATACACTTCAATATCGTATCGCCAGTCTCGCAACAGCATATTGCTCGTGCACGCTTCGAGTGATACGCAGTGATCGTAGTAGTAATGAGCGTTTTCGTCACGCACCTTGCCTTCAACGGTGGCGAGGATACGCTTGACGGCGTTCTTCTGCTCTTCGGTGAGCTGATAGTCGCGTGTCTCGTACACCTCGGTTTTCGGGTTGAAGAACGAGTAGGTATAGCAATAATCGGTGGGGTTGAATTCGCCCTCCAATTGCGCGGCGATCTCGGCGTGCTTATCCGCGCGACAGTAGTGGAAGCTATCGCCGTAAGCGGAAGAATACACGAACAACCGATCACCGCTGATATAATATCCCTCACCGAGCAAGACGCTCAGCAGCACCGGGACGTCGTCGGTGGTGATGTAGACGTTATCTTCGTCGCCGTTTGCAGGAGTAAAATATTGGTTCTCCGGCAGACGGATATATTCGGCGTTACCGATCTTGATGGTGCCGTTTTCGGTGAATACGCCGTGGCGCGCGCGCATGTCGTCGAGTGCGTTACAGCCGGTCACCGACAGGCACATAAGAGCCAACGCCGCGAGCAGGGCAATGAGTCGCGTTGCTTTTTTCATGCGGATCCCTCCTTATTCCAAATTCAGTCGACGGCGGATGATCGTGTGGGATACAAAGAACAGCGCGGCCGACAGGAGTAGGTTGAGCACGAGATAACCGAGCAACATTGCGTGGATATAGGGGATAGGGGCGTTAAAGAAGTTTTCGCCGATGGCTTCCCACGGCAAGAACTGTGCGACAACGACCACGACCGTGCTGATGGATTCCGTCGCCACATAGTAGGCACCGTAGGCGCCGACCGCGGCGAGCGCACGGTTTTTGTTGAAGAGCTGACCGACCGTGATGCAGGTGTAGTAGAGCAACTGTGCATACACCGTCGTCGTGAGCACCAGCAGAACAAACTCGATGGCGAACAGCCAGAGGTTGGCGCTCCACTGCGCTTCGGTGTAGGCATCGAATGCCAGCGCGAGTAGGACGGGCGCTTGGTTGCATATATACGCGATCGCTTTGACGATCTCTGCGAGCACGTCGCCGGCGGTGATGATACACACCGAGACGAGCGTCACGATAAAGGACGCCGCGTGGGTGACGATGGCGGCGATCAGCTTGGTGGATATGTGCTGGGTCGGGGTGACCGGCAGGGAGAAGGAGAGATAGCCCTCACTGGTGAACAGGTTGCGATAGAAGCGCGTGATGGTGAACACCAGCGTCATCACGCACACCGCGATGATAGCACCGACGTAGGTGAGCATGGCGATGGCGAACAAGATGTCGTAGACGGTGTTGTCGGCTTCAAAGAACTGGATGACACGGCCTGCCGTCGCGACGAGCAACAGTATGGCGTAGATAGGGAGCATCGAGCGCAGATAATAGGCAAACTCGTGCTTTAACAACTTCTTTACCATTTAAACACCTCCCGGAACAGTTCGTCGACACTCTTGCCGTTTTCCTCGCGGATGGCGTCGACGGTCTTTTGCAACAGCACGCGCCCGTTCTGAATGAAGATCACTTCGTCGAGAATCTGCTCAATATCCGCAATGAGATGGGTGGAGATGAGCACGACGGCATCGGGGTTGTAGTTGTTGATAATGGTGGAGATCACATAGTCGCGTGCCGCAGGATCAACGCCGGCGATCGGCTCGTCGAGCACGTACAATTTGGCGTTGCGGCTCATCGTCAGTATGAGACACACCTTCTCCTTGTTGCCTTTTGAAAGAGATTTGAGCTTGCTGTTCGGGGAAATGTTCAGTTTTTTGAACATCTCATAGGCAAGTTCTTCGCGAAAATCGGCGTAGAAATCTTTGAAATAGTTGACGATCTGCCGCACCGTCATCCAGCCGTTAAGGTAGACGTTGTCAGGTAGATACGCGACAATCTTTTTCGTCTCGACGCCGGGTGCGTTTGCGTCGATATACACCTCACCCTCGGTGGGGGTGAGAAGTCCGTTGAGAATCTTGATCAGTGTGGTCTTGCCCGAGCCGTTTGGACCCAAGAGACCCACGATACGACCGCTTTGGAGCGTGATATCCACGTGATCCAGCGCGGCAAGACTGCCGAACTTCTTCGTCAGATTTCTGCAAACCAGCAATTCACTCATTCTGTCCACTCCTCTACAAAGTTTTTGATTGCTTGCGTTGTCATACCGAGCGCCTGCATCGTAGCAAAATAGGCGGCGGTCTTTTCTCGCCACAGTGCTTTGAGCGTGTCCGTCGCCGCGGAGATGTCCTCGGAGACGTACCAGCCGGAGCCGCGCACGGAATAGAGAATGTTCTGCCCTTCCAGCAGTTCGAATGCGCGCTGTACGGTGTTGGGGTTGACACCGGCCTCAATGGCGGCCTCTCGCACCGAGTACAGTCGCTCGTTGGGTTGCAACTGTCCGAGTGCAATTTGCAGGCACACCTGCTCGCAGATCTGTGGCGTCAGCGGTCTGTTTTTATCCAATGACCATTGCATAGCGTCACCTCTCTTAAAAGTGTATTAGTTCACTAACACAATAGTACACTTTCTGCTTAAAAATGTCAAGAACTATTTTAAAAAGCCGTCGACCTTTACCGGATCGGCGGCTTTGCGAGTATATATATATAGGAATTATGGCGTTATTCTACGCCGCGGCGGTAGAGACCGCGTGTGATGGACGGGGGAGACGTTGTGCCCTCGCGATAGGCGTTGAGGACGGCACGCACCTCGTCTGTCGATTCGGTGGTGAAGTGGAATACATAGAACGCGGCGCGCGGCACTTCGTTCATGCGATCGCCCCAGTAGAGCGGCACGCTGTTGAGCACTTCACTGCAACCGCCTGAGCAGATAACTGGGAATTGTGCTCCGGTACGGTCGATCAAGCCCTGCCCGTGACAGTGCGCGCAGGAGCCGAGTGCCGCTTGGCGCGGACAGTTGCGCGTAAGCATCAGCGGCTGGCGGCCGTAGAGCAGGATGCCGCAGGCGAGCGGCGTGTTGCCGAGCGCGCTGATCTGCGGAAAGGTGAGTTCCGTTGATAACGTTGCACTGTCAAGCCCGACGCCTTTACAGAATGAAAGCGCTTGGGAATTCATCAAATTGAGTCCAAAACCGCCGATGGCGGTGAGACCTGCGCGCTTGGCCAATGCAATGGCGCCGACGTTGCCGCACAATGCGGCAGTGGCGCCGGCTTTCGCGGCGGCGACAAGCGCGGCGGCGACCGCATCCTCGGTGCCGAACAGACCGCGCGGAATTTCGACACCGATCGCCTGCCCGTCAGCGGTCAGTGCATGGACGGTATCGACGGGTGTGTTCAGCGGCAGGATCACGAGATGCTCGCGCAACGCCGATGAATATTGCTCGACGGTTGCCAGACGCACGATCCAAGTCGCCGCGTCGGGTGTTTTGCCGCGCTTACACGGAGGGATGGCGGCTTTGTCAAATGGGATGGGCGTTATCTTGCCTCGCACGGTAAGAAGCGCGTCGAGCGCCTCGCGTCGCAGGGCGTTGAGTCGCGATGCAGGCAGGGTCAATCCCTCACCGACGGCAATATCCGTTGCTGTCACGAAGAACGGTGTGCCGCCGGTCTTTTGCAGTTGTTCGCGTGCGCGGTCGGGATCCAGCGGTTTGTTAAGCGCTGCTTCGGCGCCGTCGGCAGTGATACATACGCGGTGTCCGTCCTCGTCGGAGACCGTGAGGGTGCAGGCGTCTTTTTCGACCGCGAGCGCCATTGTTACCGCGACCAGCGGCGTTTCGCGGTCATACAGCCGCGCGAGCGTGCCGAGCACGCCTGCGGCGGCGGTGACATCTTGCTTGCGGCGTGTGCCGAACATGGTGCCGCCGAGTCGATGTGTGTAGTAGCCGTCGGTAAAACCGCTGCGAGAGAACACCTTGGTCAGCGCGTCGAGCGTTTGCGGATCGACAGTCTCGCCGCGTGCCGCGGCACTGTATACGGCGCTCGCCGCCGCCACGTATTCGGGGCGTTTCATGCGCCCCTCGATCTTCAGCGACGCGACGCCCAAGGCGGCGAGGTCTTGCACGTGGTCTAACAGGCAGTTGTCTTTGAGACTCAACGCCGCCTCGTCAGGTGCGCAGGGCTGTGCGCGGTCGCGTGTCGGCGCAAAGGGGAGACGGCAAGTCTGTGCGCAGGCACCGCGGTTGCCGCTTCTGCCGCCGAGCATGGCGGAGAAATAACACTGCCCCGACACGCTCATGCACAGCGCGCCGTGCACGAACACCTCGAGCTCCACGCCGCGCCCGGCGCATGCCGCGATCTCCTCTCGGCTCATCTCGCGCGCGAGCACCACGCGCGAAAAACCGGCATCGCGCAGAAAATCTACGCCGGCAGGTGTGTGGCACGACAGTTGCGTCGAGGCGTGCAGAGGCATCGTCGGCGCGGCGGCGTGAATGCAACGCGCCAGACCGAGATCCTGCACGATGAGTGCGTCGATGCCGATGGAGCAGGCAAATTCAGCGACCGCCAGAGCGCTGTCGAGCTCGTCGTCGCGCACGAGGGTGTTGAGCGCAAGATGCACCTTGACACCGCGCGCATGACAATAAGCGACCGCCTCGGTGAGCTCCTGTTCGGTGAAATTATGTGCCGCGCGACGGGCGTTGAACGCGGACAGCCCTAAATAAACAGCGGCGGCGCCGCTACGCACCGCCGCTGTCAGGCTTTCGTATGAGCCGGCCGGAGCCAGCACCTCTATTGAGTGAGCGTTCACCGCGCCGCCAATTTCCTTTCGAGTTCTTCCTTCTCGTGTTTCAGACGCGCAACTTCACGACGCAGGTTGTCGGTCTCGGAGCGAGAGCGGTTATTGTCGTCGAAGAAGGTCTTGAGCTGCTTGCGCAGGTTGTCGGCAGTCTGTGCCGCCTTCTTGGCTTCGTCTGCCTGCATGATCGCGGTCATCACGGCCGCCATGACGAGGGAGGTGCGGTTGTTGCTGTTCATGAGGTTGCGGATACGGGCATCCACCTGCATGCCGAGCTCCTGCATATAGCCGGGAGCCTCGTCGGTGGTGATGATATAGTCTGTACCGCAGATGGTGAGCGTTACTTTCTGTACCGAATCCATAATCTTTCGTCCTTTCGTATGAAATATCGTGAAAAATGACATTTTATTACTTCTCTTCACATTATACCCCATCCTTTGACGGCGGTCAAGAGGAAATCCGCGATCAAGTCTTGCTCTATATAAAAAATTATGATAAAATATGGAATTAGATAGTATAGCGGAGGTGGAACGCATGAATACGGTCGGATTATATATTCATGTGCCGTTTTGCGTCTCCAAATGTCCCTATTGTGATTTTTATTCCGTTGCGCTACCGTCCGATGCGATGTTGGACGCCTATGCCGCGCGTGTATGCGACACGCTGGACGTATGGGCGGCACGTCTGCCCGAAGTAACGGCAGACACGCTGTATTTCGGCGGCGGTACGCCGAGTCTGCTCGGCGGCGAGCGTCTGGCGGCGATTCTGCGCCGTGCGCGTGCCCGCTTTGGCCTGTCGACGGCAGAGATCACGTTGGAGGCGAATCCGGCGGACGATCTCTACGACACGCTGTCGGCCTTTGCCGCCGAGGGCGGCAATCGCCTGTCGCTCGGTATGCAGTCGATCTGCGCGGCGGAGCTGACGGCGCTCGGCCGACGGCACACGCCGCACGACGTAGCGCGCACCGTTGCCGACGCTCACCGCGTCGGCATCAATAACGTGTCGCTGGACATCATGCTCGGTGTCCCCGAACAGACCACGGACAGCGCGCGGCACTCGGCACAGCAGGCGGCGGCGCTCGGCGCAACGCACGTGTCGGCGTATATGCTTAAAATCGAGCCGAACACCCCGTTCGGCCGTTGCACGCCGTCCTTGCCGGACGAGGACGCGACAGCGGACGCCTATCTGGCGGTGATGGATACGCTCGACACCCTCGGTTATCATCAGTACGAGATCTCCAACGCGGCGCTCATCGGCCGTGAGAGCCGTCACAACCTCAAATATTGGCACAGTGAGCCGTATCTCGGCATCGGCCCGGCGGCGAGCTCGTGTATCGGGGATCGGCGCTTCTCTTATGCACGCGATATAGATGCGTTCATGCGAGGGGAGGAGCCGACCGACGAGCCGTGCTCCGCGATCGCGGTGGGCAGTCCCGAGGAATACGCCCTGTTGCGTTTGCGATTGAGCGAGGGCGTGACGGCGGCGGATTTTGCCGCGCGCTTCGGAGAGCCGATGCCGTCGGTATGGTTCGAGCGCGCGCGACGGCTGCCCAAAACGCTCGTGTGCGCCGACGGGAACGGCATCCGCTTGACGCGTGACGGCTTTTTGGTGTCCAACACGCTTATTACACACATTCTTACGAAATAATTCAACGTTTGTTCATATACCGCGCAAAAATTATGTTACACTATTAGTGTACCTACTGGACGGGAGGTGTTCCTATGATAGGACTGAAAATCATGGTCGTGGACGACGACAGTAACATCTGTGAATTGTTACGGTTGTATTTGGAAAAGGAAGGATTCGAAACGGTCATTGCTCCGGACGGTGTGAAAGCGTTAGAGCTGTTTGAACGTGAGAAGCCGGATCTGATACTGCTTGACGTGATGATGCCGCGGCTTGACGGCTGGCAGGTATGCCGCGAGATCCGCAAGAAATCCCAGTGTCCGATCATTATGATCACCGCCAAAGGCGAGGTGTTCGACAAGGTGCTCGGTTTGGAACTGGGCGCCGACGACTACGTGGTCAAGCCCTTTGAGACCAAAGAGGTCATCGCTCGCGTTAAAGCGGTATTGCGCCGCAGTGTCACCGTCACGAAGAAAGAGCGACAGGTGGAATACGACGGATTATACATTAATATGGAGAATTACGAACTGCGCGTGCACGGTAAGCTGGTGGATACGCCGCCCAAGGAGTTGGAACTTATCTATCACCTGGCGAGCAACCCCAACCGCGTGTTCACGCGCGACCAGTTGCTCGACGAGGTGTGGGGGTTTGAATACTACGGCGATAGCCGCACCATCGACGTGCACGTCAAACGCCTGCGTGAAAAACTTGACGGTGTATCCGACCAATGGCGGCTTAAAACCGTGTGGAGCGTCGGGTATAAATTTGAAGTCATAGGGTGACGCGATGTTTAAAAGTGTTTTTTCCAAATACTTCACCGGCATTTCCCTCATCACCCTGGCCGGTTATCTGGTCATGAGCGGCTTGCATATTCTGCTGTTCACCCGATCGGTCGCGCAGGATAAATACACGTTGTTGCAGGAAAACGCTGACAACATCGCCCGACAGACGGTGGTGTCATCCGTGGAGACGCAGTATATCGGCGACGGACACATCGTCTACCGCATCAATCAAGAGATGATGACGCCGTTTATGCGTATGATGGGGGATGCCATCGACGCGACCATTCTGCTGACTGACACGGATGGCGAGGTGCTTCTTTGTTCGGACGAGCGGCTTTTGCCGATGGCAAAGCAGACCGCGCTTGGCGGCGTGACGGAGCAGGTCGGGCAGATGAATATCGCACCGTCTACCATGAACGGTTTGTTCGAACAGCCGCAATATGTGGCAGGCGCGCCGCTTGAGATAAAGGATCATACCGTCGGCTATGTGCTTGTCAGTGCACCGTCGACGTCGGTATGGAGCGTTCTCGGTGATAACCTCAAGGTGTATCTTATGTCGGCGCTCGGCGCGCTGGCGCTGTCCTGTATGGTCGTGTATCTGCTGACCTACCGCGTCGTGCGCCCGTTGCGACAGATGGCGGCGGCAACGCGGCGGTTTGCACAGGGCGATTTCAGCGCGCGCGTGCAGATCAAGGGCAAGGACGAGATGGCACAACTCGGTGAGGCGCTCAACCACATGGCGGTGTCGCTCTCTGCGAGCGAAACGACCCGCCGCAGCTTCGTGGCAAACGTGTCCCACGAGCTGAAGACGCCGATGACCACTATCACGGGCTTTGTCGACGGTATTCTCGACGGTACCATTCCGCCAGAAAAGCAGACGCATTATATGCAGATCGTTTCCGACGAGGTCAAGCGCCTGTCGCGTCTGGTGCGTTCGATGCTGGACCTGTCGCGCATCGACAGCGGCGAGCTGAAAATGACGACGGTGCGCATGGACTTGGTCGAGGCGCTGTGCAGCGTGCTGGTGGCGTCGGAGCAACGCATCGAGCAAAAGCGCTTGCGCATCACCGGCTTAGAGGAATGCGAGAAATACGCCATTGACGGCGACTACGACCTGCTGTGCCAGGTGTTGTATAATTTGGTGGATAACGCCATTAAGTTTACCGACGAGGGCGGACAGATCGATATTCGCTTGACGCGCGACAGTGGACGTGTCCACTTCACCATTCGCAACACGGGTGCCGGTATACCGGCGCAGGAGATGCCGCAGATCTTCGAACGCTTCTACAAGAGCGATCGTTCACGTGCACTGGATAAAAACGGTATGGGATTGGGTCTGTATATCGTTAAGACGGTGATCAATCTGCATCGTGGTGAGGTTGCCGTGCGGTCGGTCGAAGGCGAGTTCACGGAGTTTTCTTTCTGGTTACCTGCCGCGGTGGATACACCGTGACATCGTTCTTTTTCGGTCAATAAACTAATATGCATGAAATGTTGATCATATCAACTTTCGGGAAGGTTGTGTAGTATATGTCGGATAATTGGAATATTCCGGATCCCCAACAAACGAACGAGCCGACGCCGACGCAGGAGCCGACGCCGCCGTCTGCCCCGTCTGCGCCGCAGGAGCCGGTGATGCCACCTGTGCCGTCTGCTCCGCAGGAGCCGACGCCGCCGTCTGTCTCGTCTGCTCCGCAGGAGCCGGTAATGACGCCTGCCCCGTCTGCTCCGCAGGAGCCGACGCCGATGCAGGAGCCGGTGACGCCGCAGAATGCCGGTTGGAGCAATGGCAGCAGCTATCGCTATGTGCCGCGTGACAACGGCGTGCCGCCCGTACCGCCTTTCACCCCGAATAATAACGGCCAGGGCAATCCGTACTCTCGGCCAAACGGCGTGCCGCCCGTGCCGCCGCCGAAGAAGCATAACGGTCTTGTCATTGCCTTGGCGATCATTGCGGCGGTCGCGGTGGTGGCTTCCGTGGTATTTTTGGGAATGGGTATGGTCAACGAGGTGTCGCCGGACGTCTCTGTCTCCGATCCCGTAACGTCTACGGAATCATCGCAAGACCTGCCGAATGAAAACGCACCTTCGTTGGAGATCACCGATTGGGATGACAACGACGGTGGCCTGAGTTATAAAGAGATCGTCAACCGCAATTACGATTCCACGGTGGTCATCACCACCTATACCAATAACAACAGCTACAATTTCGGCGAGAGCGGCCTGGTAGAATCGGGCGCCGCCAGTGGCATCGTGATGAGTGAGGACGGGTATATCATTACCAACTGGCATTGTGTCATCAACGAGGACACGGGTCGCGCGTTCGACCGCGTGGACGTGACCTTGCACGACGGCAAGACGTATGAGGGCGCGACCATTATCGGCGCGGATGAGTCTACGGACCTTGCCGTGATCAAGATCGAGGCAACCGGCTTGTCGGTTGCACAGTTCGGCGACAGCGCTACTTTGTCGGTCGGTGATCGCGTAGCAACGCTCGGTAACGCCGCGGGACTGTCCTGGACGGCGACTTTCGGCTATGTGTCGGCGGTTGCGCGTGACGTGTACGAGGACACCGGCTACGCCATCAAATGCTTGCAGGTGGATGCCGCCATCAACCCCGGTAACTCGGGCGGTCCCTTGCTCAACAACCAAGGTCTGGTCGTTGGTATCAACTCTGCGAAGATCGCCGCGACCGGTTACGAGGGTCTGGGCTTCTCCATCCCGATCAACGAGGCAAAGACCATTATCGACTCGCTTGTGAAGTTCGGGTATGTCAAGGGCCGCGTGGCGCTTGGCATCAAAGGTCAGACGATATCCTCCGGCATGTACAGCGGCTTCCTCATCACCGAGATCGAACGCGATTCGGCATTTGAAGGCACGAAGGCGGCCGAGGGCGATCTGATCGTGGGCGTGGACGGTGTCGATGTGACGAATTACGGTGAATTGCGCAGTGAGCTCGCCAAGCATGAGATCGGCGATAAGGTGACGCTGGAATTATTGCGTTCGAGTAAGAACGGTCGTGTTACGTCTTTCAACGTGACCGTGACGCTCAAGGAGCAAAAGAGTACGAATTAATCGGCGTAAAGCCTCCGATTCATCGGAGGCTTTTGCCGCTTTGTCCGGGGGAAGCCATGGGAAGTATATTTGCCAAAAAAGAATATGCAACCGAACGGGAGCGGCGCCGTGCGCGGCGGCGCCGTCTGTTTCGCCTGCGCCAGCGCGTGATCGAGTTTGCGATCCTTGCGGTCGTGGTGACGGCGATAGCGATTCCGATCAGTCTCGCCGTGCGCAGCGTTGATACGCCGACCGAGCCGGTGGTCAGCAACCCGACCGAGCCGATCACCTATCCGCTGTATGCTTCTGATACGGCACGGATGGGGGAGAGCGTGGATGCGGATTATGCCGTGCTGATCGACGTGACCGACAACCGCGTCGTTGCGTCCAAAAAGGCGGCAGTGCGTGTGTATCCTGCCTCCATCACCAAGGTAATGACACTGCTCGTTGCAGTGGAGAAAACCACTGATTTCACGGCGCCCTTTACGATGACCTATGCCATCACAGATCCGCTGTATCTTGCCAACGCGACGGTTGCCGGCTTCTCGAACAATGAGACCGTGCCGATCGAGGATCTGCTGTACGGCGCGATCCTGCCGTCCGGAGCAGACGCTTGTCAGGCACTTGCGTTGCATGTCGCCGGCTCGAGCGAAGCGTTCGTCAAGCTTATGAATGACCGTGCGGCAGAGTTGGGACTTGTCAACACCCATTTCGTCAACCCCGA
Source organism: Clostridia bacterium (assembly GCA_017398485.1). Taxonomy (GTDB): domain Bacteria; phylum Bacillota; class Clostridia; order Oscillospirales; family Acutalibacteraceae; genus UBA5905. The sequence continues at coordinate 9,435 of JAFQFY010000075.1, read as the reverse complement.
CGGCCTGCATCACCCCGACCACTATACGAGTGCGGAGGATATGGCGGTGATCATGACCGCGGCGATGGCAAACGAGCATTGTCGCCAAGTGCTGTCAACCTATCAGTATACCACGACTTCGACGCCGCAGCATCCCGAAGGGATCTTGCTGACGAGTACCATGTTCGGTCGTATGTACGGCACCGAGCCGGACGGCGCGACCATTATCGCCGGCAAGACAGGCTACACCACCGAAGCAGGACACACGATGGTCAGCTACGCCGAGGGGGAGAACGGGCACGATTATGTGCTCGTCACCATGAAAGGCAGTAATCGCTGGGAGGCGACGTACGACGCGTTTGATATCTACACAGCGTATTGTCCGAGCAAATCACAAGACGAAACAACGACCTCAGCCGACGGTTGAGGTCGTTTCACTTATAGAATATTTTGCAGATTCGGGATCTCTACCAACAGCAGACGCTCGAATTGTGCGCGACAGCGCGCGGATTCCATGCGGAATTCCTCCGGGTTTCCCTCTGCAAGTATTGCAGGCAACAGTACCACACACTCGCGACAGCCGACGATGTCGCTGTGGCTCATAAAGCAAGGAAACAATCGGGTGCGACGGTCGAAATCCTGCACCAAGGCTGACGCCAGCACGAGTGCACCGTCAAGGTCGTCGCGCTCAAAGGCGTCGGTGACTTCGTCAAGCGCGGTGAGGAGTGCCTTGACCTGCGTTTGTTGATGGTGCTGTGTGATGGCGCACAGCGTGATGATGGCGGCGAAAATGCCGATGGCGATCCATAGCCTTTTCATACGGTTTTCTTTTCTACCTCGCTTTTTTTGAGCAAAAACACGGTGCCGGACTTGTCGGCGGTGAGCAGAAACACTTGCTTTTCGTCGCACTTGTGTTTTTTGAGCTGGCGGTCCAGCCATTTGTCATCCAGACCGCACAGCGACAGTCCCCATGCGGAACGCTTGCCGTCGCTGATAATAACAGCAGGCATGCCGTTGTCCGACGGCGCTTTTGGCAGGACGTCGCCGCGTGTGGCGTTTTGGTGCTGTTCATAGCAGAAAGCACTGATATGCCCGTTGGTTTCGACGATGGCGTATTGCACCTGACGGATGTCGAAGATATCCTGCTGTCGCAAGGCTTCAATGAGATCGTCGATGGTGATGCGCAACTTGCGCATCATACGCTCGTCTATTTGACCGTCCTTGATGATCGGCATAGGGGAGCCGCTGACCAGCCGCGCCACGAGAGGAAATTTCAATATCAGGCAGGATACGATGATCTCCAATGAGATGAGCACGAGGATCGGCAGTACGCCGCTGAACAGCGGCAGGCTGTTTTCCTGCATCGGCACGGCGGCGAGGTTGGAAATGAGCAGAGTGACCACGAGCTCGGACGGCTGTAATTCGCCGAGCTGGCGTTTTCCCATCAGACGCATGGCGAGCGTGAGCAGGCAGTATAGAATAATGGTGCGAATGATGGATATGGCCAAACGAGCACCTTCTTTGTGTGAATATATTGCTGATAGTATGCACTTTTGCCGTCAAAATATGTAAAGAAGCCGAAAAGCAAGAAAACTTATGAAAAACAAAATATTTTTCGAATTTACCCTTGACAAGCGCGCGATTAAACGCTATAATTCTATGCGTTGACTATTCAACACGCGCTCGTAGCTCAGCTGGATAGAGTGCTTGACTACGAATCAAGAGGTCAGGGGTTCGAGTCCCTTCGGGCGCGCCAAGATAACGGACACCGTTTTCGGTGTCCGTTATTTTTTTATGCGCCGAGGGACTCGAAGCCTGAGAGGGTGAGCGTGTACGGAAACTTGTACTGCATAATTGTTTGTTGCTTTTTTATATAAATTGTTGTATGATACAAATGTATGTGATTTTCGTCAAAGGGGGAGAACGCGTGACATTTTCGCAAAACGCACGGCGCGCCAAACAGCAAATAGACGCCGTCGTCGGCTGCTCTTTCGTCATCGAGGAAGGCTCGGGCAAGGTCATGTTCTCGGCACCTCACTGCGTCGAACAGGTGCGCGGCGGTAAGGCAAAATGTGCCGAGCCGCAGACGGGCCTACTGGCGCAAATGCTGCATAATGAATTCGATTGCCCGATCATTCGCAAGGTGGAGAACCGCGGCGATGACGCGAATTTTGATCCTGTGTCGGACTATAAAGAGGCACTTACGGCGTATGTGCGCGAGAACAAGGTCGCGTTTCTCATCGATCTGCATCAGTTATCTCCAAAGCGCGAGGTGATGATCAATTTCGGCACCGGCGATTTCGCCAATATTGACGATATCTCCCTACTGAATGTTTTCGTGTCCGCGTTCAGCCGCCACAAGCTCGGCACCATACAGCTCGACGAGCCGTTCGGCGCAACTTACGTGCATACCGTGTCGGCTACCGTGCATCGCGAATGTCAAATTCCGTGCTTGCAGATCGAACTTAACAGCCGTCTGTTAGGCGAGGGGTACGGCGAATACGCTTTGGAAACGGTATATGCGGCATTGGCCGAGTGCTATAAAGAGTTAACCGAAATGTATGATCGCAGGGGGACGTTATGAAAAATGCAAACATTACCGTCACGATAGAGAACGACAGCCTTGTTATAGCAAGAAAACGGTATCGCAACGCGTCGTATCTATTCGCGCGCGCCACTGTGAAGTGCAGTGAGAGAAAATTACCTCCGATCGATTCCTGCTTAAACTGCGTGCGCGTTCCGGCTGACGTAAAGTTGCTTGCGCATGGGAAGTACTGTACGCTGGTCAACCCGTCGAACGGGCGTTTTGTTGATGTGCTGGTTGACGGTGCCTCCGATTCGGCCGCAGGGCAGATCGATCTGACTGCGTTCGTCGCAGAGTCGGTGGGAGCGAATGCCGGGGACGAGCTGATCCTTTGTGACCAAAACAGCAGTAATTTCGGCTCGGTCAAGTTGCAAAAGATGGACGCCATCAAGAACGATAGCATTGCTCTGCCGCCGACCGCGGCGGTGGTGGCGTTGTTGCAGGATTTCTGTCTGTTTGAGGTCATCAATCCGTTGACCAACGACTCGATCTTCGTGCGCTCGAAATACGTTAAGGTGGATGCGGCACTCAAGCCAGATGAGATCCGCATCAATCAGAAACAGCGCAACATGCTCAGCGACAACATCCCGACGCGTCTGACGGCGCAGCAATGGGATGAGATACGGAAAGACGAGACGGTAAACGCGGCGATCAAGCAAGCGCTGACTCGTTCGTATACGAAGGATAAAGGCTGCCACACCATCAACGTTCCGATTGACGAGATGGAGCACGAGGTCAAGCTTTCGTTGCGTTCGTTTATGCGCGAGCGGTTCGGTGAAAGTCTGATCGTGCGACCGGTGCTTGAATCGTTTCATTATGAAAAGAAGCCGTCGTTGTATCGGCGTATGTGCAACCTTTACGTCGGTAAAAGCGTGCTGTCCCTCAACTGCCGCCGACCGCACGAGTGCGATGAAAATGCGGATATCGTGCGCATGACCGAGAACAACATGCGCTTTTTGGGTATCGGCCCGATGGACAAGGTGGTCATCCAGTATAAAGAAAAGACAGTGTCCTGTCACGTGTTGCCCTTCTGCGATGAAAAATTCGCCTACACCAACACGCCGAGCGTTATTGAACTGTCGATCGGTATACCGGCGCACGTGCGCCGTAAGTTGGGCGTGACTGACATACAATCCTCGGTGAAGGTGAATCGTGACACCGCGTTTATCTTCAAGAGCAGCTTTAACGAACAACTCGTACCGTTGATCTTGACGCTGTTGTCGTTGCGCTTCTTCGAGGATATTGCCTGGTATTTCTCGGTGCTGTTGCTGTTGGTGCTGGTACCGATCGTTATGTATATCACCTTGTCGTCCAAGAGAAATATGTGCGGCAGATAGGAGAATAAGATGACCGGTTGGTTGATCGTCAATTCCTTTATGGAGTCGGCCAAGTTCAGTGAGCTGTACGCCTTGCTGTTGCGCAGTGCCGAAAAACTGAATATCGACCTGACGCTTGTGCAGGGCTGGGAGCTTGGCGAGATCGTCGGTGACGGCTTTGCCGCCTTGCCGGATTTTGCTTTGTTCTGGGATAAGGACGTTATGCTCGCGCATCGGTTGGAGGATGCCGGTCTGCGCTTGTTTAACAGTGCCGACGCGATCGACGGCTGTGACGATAAGGCCAAGACCTATCGGCGGCTGGCAAACGGCGGCGTGCGTATTCCGCGCACCATCGCGGCGCCCAAGACTTTTGAGGGACTCGGCTATCGCCTTAATTTCACCTTTTTGGAAAAGGCGGTGGGCAAGCTCGGTCTGCCGCTGATCATTAAGGAGTCCTACGGCTCGTTCGGCCAACAGGTGTATCTCGCGCACACGATAGACGAGGCGAAATCCATCGTCGAGCGCATCGGGTATAAGGAATTTGTCATGCAGGAGTTCGTGGAGACCAGTCGCGGCCGCGACGTGCGCGTCAATGTTGTGGGAGATCGCGTGATCGCCTCGATGCTGCGGTATAACGACCACGATTTTCGCTCGAATATATCCAACGGCGGCAGTATGAAGCCGTATACACCAACCGAGGCGCAACAGGCCGCGGCGCTCGCCGCCGTGCGTGCGTTGGGCTTGGATTTTGCCGGCGTGGATATCCTGTTCGGTGAGGCAGACGAGCCGATCGTGTGCGAGGTCAACTCCAACCCCCACTTCAAGAGCACGCTGGACTGTACCGGTGTCAATTTAGCTGATGAGATCATGCGGTATATCGCCGAGGAAATGGTATGATAACAGGCTTATTGCTTTACACACAAACAGACACGCCGCGCAACAAGTGGTTTATTGACCACCTCGTTGCCGTTTGTGCGACACGGGGGATCGATCTGCGTTTTGCGGTGTACGACCCGAAGCACCTCGCGGATGAGACGTTTGTGCGTTCCTTTGATTTTTGTGTCAATCGCACGCGCTTTGTTGCGGTCAACCGCGCGTTTGAGGCGTGCGGCAAGCGGTGCTTTAATAACGCTGAAACGGTCGAGATCGGCAACGATAAGTGGTTGACCTACGTCTTGTGCAAGGACTTGGGCATTCCCGTCATGGACACCTGCCGCCTGAACAGTGCAGCGGTGTCGATTGCCGCGCCGTTCGTGGTCAAATCCCGCAACGGACACGGCGGAAACGAGGTTTTTTGGGCGCAGGATACGACGATGTTGGCAAACCTGCCGCTTTCCAACGCGAGTGGGTATATCGCGCAAGAGCCGGCATCCGATACGGGTGTCGATGTGCGTGTGTATGTGCTCGGCGGCGAGCCGATCGCCGCGGTGAAGCGCACCTCCGCCGCCGATTTTCGCAGCAACTATTCGCTCGGTGGGCAGGTGGAGCTGTTCACCCCGACCTCCGATCAACTGCGCGTGATCGACGCGTTGCAAGGAGCCTTGCAGGCAGACTACGTTGGCTACGATTTCATTTTGCATAACGGCGCGTGGGTGCTCAACGAGATCGAGGATGCGGTCGGCGCGCGCATGCTGTATTCGCTGTGTGATTACGACGTAGGCGAAGCGTTTGTACGCCACATTGCCAAAACCATGAGATAATCTGTTGTTTTTTTATGTAAAGTTTAATAACTTTACAATCAGAAACCCCTGTTACAGCAACGAAAAAGGCACATCGCCATCGGCGATGTGCCTTTTCTTTGCTCAGAACAAACGGCAACCCTTACTATACTGCAAAAACGTTTGCATTGCTTCGAAGCGGTGGGTGTTTGCTTTCCAAACGAGGCTGATGTTGATAGACATCGGCTGTTGCATGGGGATGCAGACGGCGCAATCCACGGTGTCGGCAAGCGCGCGGAACATGAAGCCGACCGCCAAATTGTGCGAGATCATACTCGTGAGCGTCGACAGCTGTTCGGTTTGCATGAGTACGTGTGGCTCAACCGCCGCGTTGCAGAACCACTCTTTGATTTTAAGGGTTTGGTAGAAACTGTCCTCAAACAAGACAAGTGGTACGTCTTTGAGGTCTTGTGGCTCGATGCAGGATAGTGCTGCCACGGGGTGAGCCTTGTGTACACAGCACACCATCTCCGGCTTGCCGAGGGGTATGGAGGAGAACGACGCATCCGGACCGTCGTCATGGGATATGAAGATCATATCCAGATAATCCTCGTTGAGCTTTGATGTCAATTCATCGTAACCGCCTTCGGTAATATCAATGCGAATGTCGGGGTGGGAGGGGACGAATTCCTTGTAGATGCGCGATAACAGCAGTGATCCGATCATCGGCGGAACGCCCAGACGAAGTCGTTTTCGTTCGTTGCCCAGTGTTTTCATTACGTGTGTGGCTTGTTCGGTGCGCCCGAGAATATCGCGTGCCATGGCGTAGAGTGTCTCGCCCTCGGCGGTGAGCGTCACGCCACGGTGGTGTCGCACGAACAGAGTGACGCCGAACTCGGCTTCCAGCTCTTTGATCGCCGTCGACAGCGAGGGCTGGGAAATGTGCAGATGGTTGGCGGCGGCGGATATGGAGCGGTGCTGGCACACGGCACGGAAATAGCCTAATTGTTGCAAATTCATACGATCACCTCTTTATAATAATATAGGCAAAAACTATAAATGTCAATGTATTATATATTTTACAAATAATATGGCCGGTGTTATACTGGGGAAAAGGAGTGATAGCATGAATACGTATAAAATAGCGGTTATTGCCGGTGACGGCATCGGTCCCGAGGTTATCGACGAGGGCATCAAGGTGCTCGACGAGGTTGCGCGTCTGGATGGCGGCTTTCGTTTTGAGTTCACCCATTTTCCGTGGGGTTGCGAGTATTATAAGCAGACCGGTCGTATGATGGCGCAGGATGGCATCGAACAACTGTCGAAATTCGACGCGATCTTTCTCGGCGCGGTCGGCTCTCCCGGGGTGCCGGATCACATTTCGCTGTGGGATCTGTTGCTTATTATCCGCAAGAGCTTTGACCAGTATGTCAATCTGCGTCCCGTAAAGCTCATTGAGGGTGCGCCCTGTCCCTTGAAAGACGTCAAGCGTGAGGACGTGGACATGATCTTTATCCGCGAAAACAGCGAGGGCGAGTATGCCGGCAGCGGTAGCTGGTTGTTCAAGGGCAAGCCCAATGAGGTCGTCATTCAGGACGGCGTGTTTTCTCGCTTCGGTTGTGAGCGCGTGATTCGCTATGCGTATGAATTGGCGCGCAAGGAGAAAAAGACGCTCACCAGCATCAGCAAGGGTAACGCCCTGAATTATTCGATGGTGTTCTGGGATCAGATCTTTGCCGAGGTGGGCGAGGAGTATCCTGACGTCAAGACGTACAGCTATCTCGTGGATGCTGCGAGCATGTTTATGATCAAGGATCCGAAGCGCTTCGAGGTGGTGGTTACCTCCAATCTCTTTGGCGATATTCTCACCGATCTCGGCGCGGCGATCGCCGGCGGCATGGGTCTGGCGGCAGGTGCAAACCTCAATCCCGAGAGAAAATTCCCCTCTATGTTCGAGCCGATCCACGGCTCGGCGCCCGATATTGCCGGACAGGGCAAGGCGAATCCCTTGGCGACCGTGTGGTCGGCTAGCCAGATGCTCGACTTCTTCGGGCATGAGCAGTGGGGCGCGCGCTTGATCGACTGCATCGAGCAGGTGCTGTGCGACAAGCAAACGCTCACACCTGATCTCGGCGGCAACAGCTCCACGTCTGCCGTGGGTGACGCGATCGTCGAAAAATTACAGCAGTATAAAGGAGACTGACCATGTTTGCAAGACGCTCCATACAGAATCCGTGGGATGGCAAGATCGAGCCTTTCCGCATTATCGGCAACGTGTATTTCGTCGGTACTTATCAAGCGTCCAGCCATCTGATCGATACAGGTGACGGGTTGATCCTGATCGACAGCGGCTATGCGAAAACCTTGTATTTGGTGATTCGCTCGATCTATAAGCTGGGCTTTCGACCGGAGGATCTCCGCTATATCGTGCTGACCCACCATCATTGGGATCACGTCGAGGCGACACGTCAGCTGGTCGACCTCAGCGGCGCCAAGACCCTTATCGGAGAAAAGGACGCCGAGCCGGCGCGTGGCTATTTCGATCCGGATATTTTGCTCAAAGACGGCGATACGCTGACGCTGGGCAACACCACCATGCGTTTTGTGGAGACGCCCGGACACACGCGCGGAACGCTCTCTTTGTTTTTTGATACGCAGGAGGGTGACGCAACCTATCGTGTTGGTATGTTCGGTGGTGCCGGCATGTATACGCTTGTTAAGGAACGCTTCGATTATGAGGGTTGCCGTGAGGATTATCGTAAATCCATTCATCGTCTTCAAGAGGAGCACGTGGATGTGTTTATTGGCAACCACGTGTGGAATAACGACACGGAGAACAAAGGAAAACTCCTTTTGGAAACGGGCAAAAACACGTTCATTGATGAAACGCTGTGGCCAACCTTTCTTGACTTTTGCGAAAAGCGTCTTGATGAACTCATCGAGCAGGATGCATAATGAAAACGTCTCTCACAACCGTGAGAGACGTTTTTTTGATTGATATCCTACGGATTTGATGGATTCTGTGTTTCCGCTATCTACTATAAAACAAGAACAGACACCCGATGGGTGTCTGTTCTTGTTTTGTCTCTCGTGTTCAAAAAAGAACTGGGTGAAAACCGAAGATTTTCTTTGTATTTTTATTTTTAATGTCCTCTTATATCAAAATCAAGCAATTCGGAAATAAAATCTCCAAACATTTCTTTTCTGTCATCATCCCAACAGATTATGGAATAGTAAGTTTTATCTCCCGACTTTATATCTGCATTAAAAGACACATTTTGAATAAAATCAAGATTTACCGTTTCTTGTTCATTAACTTCAATATAATCAAATTTAGATGAATAATATTCTTTAAGTTCTTCTTTGCTCAAATAACTATCAACAAGAATAGCACCCATATACTGCATACCGTTTCCGTTGCCTGTAAGCTTAGCGGCAGCTGAAACTGAATCTACCAATTTTGTGTTTGAAGGAAGTTGATATGAAACTAAATCTTTTTCTATTTTATCAGCAATATAGTTGTTAGTAATAACAATTCCAATATATGAGATAACAGGTAAGATAAATATAGCAATTAATAGTATTATAAAAACTCTCTTTACTATTTTCATACAATCACCTCTTTGGGTGTATTATAGCACAAAAGTAGAGGAGAAGCAAGATTTTAGTGATATTCTGTGCTATGCACAGAGTGATATTATGCCTTGCGGCATAGTGATATTTTTGCCTTTGGCAAAAGTGATATTATATTCGCCTCCAAAACTCGCGAAGCGAATATCACTTGGACTTTAGTCCAAATATCACTGCGTAGCAATATCACTCGCCGAAGGCGAATATAACTAAAAAACTCCTTGAGAAATCTCAAGGAGTTTTTTCTGGGACCGACACTCAAAATGGA
>JAFQFY010000074.1 GCA_017398485.1 Clostridia bacterium | reverse complement strand
TTCATGTTGTTACCTCCGTTTTAATAAATGATCACACCGGGTGTTTCGTATATGTAGCCGCCTTCCAACAGCCGCTTTTTGAATGCGCGTTGCAGGGTGGTGTTTTCGGGAAGTTGCTCGTCGGAGTCGTATTTTCCGGGGAAGACGAACGAGCGATAGAGGTTGGCAAGACTCTTCTTGTGATACCGCATGAAGCGCGAGGCGAAGCCGTCGATCTTGCTTTGCTTGCCGAGGATCTCACCGACGATGGGATTCATCATCCACGAGCTGCAATAGATGCCCTTGAAGCCGCATTCGGGAAAATACTGTTCGCCCATGCGCCGCGCCTCGCGCAATGCGATATCGACCTGCTCGGGGGAGAGGTCGGCGTCAAAGAAAATGTGCGTACCGAGCACGCGGTCAAGCGGCTTTAACGCCAGTTCCCAGTCGGTTTTTGGGAACCGTTCACGCTCGCGCAGGGTGCGATAGTGCCGCACGGGGTTGCCGATATAGGCATCGTCCGTTTCCTCAAACAGGGCGGTGAAGGCGCCTTCCTCGTCCTCGGCACCGGCGCTGCCCAGCACCAGACCGCTGCGGTGGAAGGTCTGCAACTCGCCGCATACTGCGATCACCTCACCCGTGCGGCGGTTGCGCAGGAAATAAGGGTCGTTATGCGCGATGTTGGTTAAGTGGAAGTTGAGTCCGGCGTAGCCGGGATAGAAGAAATGCCCTTTGGTGAAATACGCCATCCAGTTGGAGATGCCGCCCGATACGCCGACGAAACCGCCGCGGTACAGCTTCTCCTCGCGCATATATTGGCGATAGACGGACAGCGTCGTTTTGGCTTCCTCGTGTGTGAAGCCGCGTTTTCGCATGCTGTCGTACAGCCTCTCGATCGAGGGCAGATGCACCAGCAACGGAAGCATGGCGGAGGCGGGAGTGCCGACGTAGGGAGGATACGGCAGCGTGCCCGTGTCGGGCATATCGCGGTCGAGAATATATAAGCTGAGCATATCCATATATTCCCGTCGGGCAGGGTCGCGTTCGATCGCCTCGAAGCCTGCCTTGACGTCCTCGTAATAGTCCCCGAACAGCCCGAAGCGTTCCTCCAGCCGTTCGATGAGCGATAGGGTGCAAAGCGCATCCCGTCGCCCGTCGGGGATGGGGGAATAGGCGGCGAATCTCTCGGCAGGGATGTCAATGCCCAAAGCGACACTTAATTCGGTCAAAGTCAAGCAAACTCCCTCCTTTTTCGTGCTGATTTTACTATACTTTGACGCGGCGAAAAAGTCAATATGCACGCGTGCGAAAGTATAGATAAAACCCTTATATAACGATAAATATGGATATTTTACTGGTTTTGTCCTATAAAAATAGGTTTTTTCCATATTCACCTTGTTTGCGGTGTGTTATAATGCATTTGTAATGGTATATTTACTATGGGAAATTACGCAATTACGACACGTGACGGAGGTGTTGGAATGTTGCAAAACGGCGCGGAAGAAAAACTGTTAGCCTATATTGACGAGCATCAGCAAGAATTGTACGAGCAGCTGTCTGCTCTCGTGCAGATCGATACGGTCAACCACCGTACCTACGGCAACGAGAACAACGGACAGGACTATCTCGAGAAGATCTGCCGCGAGATTGGTCTGACGGTGGACCGTTTCGCACCCGACAGCGTCGAGGGACTGACTGCCAATCCGGACTATATGCCGGGGCACAACACCGACAAGCGCGAAAATCTTGTGGCGACTCTGCCCGGCGAGGACACGAGTCGCAGCATCATGCTCGCCGCGCACATGGACACCGAATATCTGCTGGACGAGTCCCTGTGGGACGACAAGCCGCTTTCGGGTGTCATCAAGGACGGCAAGATCTACGGCCGCGGCGTCGGCGACGACAAGTGCGGTCTGGCGGTCGGCTGGTATCTTGCCAAGGCGTTTAAGGAATGCGGCATCACCCCGAAGAAGAACATACTCATCGGCTCGTATATCGACGAGGAGGGCGGCGGCGGAAACGGCGCGCTCGGCCTTGCGCTTAAATATCCCGTTGACTGCTGTATTAACCTCGACGCCGCAAGTTTTGAGATGCAGGCGCTCGGCGGCGGCTGCTTTAAGCTCGAATTGCGCTCGACCAAAAACGATGTCGGCATCGCCTCGGTGTTCGAGGTGTTTGAGGGCGTGCGTTTGATCGTGGATAAGCTCGCTGAGCTCGGCAAGGTCGGCAAGAACTTCATTCGCCTTGCGTATGCCGGCGCCGGCAAGGACGGTTCCAAGACGGGCGAGATCAGCTTGGCAATCTACACCGACATGACCAAGGAAGAATCGCAGGCGGCGTTCGACGGCATCTGCGCGTCGCTGAGGCCGCAGTTTGACGCGCTCGGCCTGACCACCGACGGTTTTAAGCTGTTCACGCGCTATTTCATCTACGGCGAGACCGACAAGGGCAGTCCCGAAGCGAAGCTCCTCTCGGAGATCATCAAAGAGGAGACCGGCGCCTACCCCGATACGACCGGCACCTGCCTGTCCGACCTGTCGTTGCTGCTGCGCTACGGCTGTAAGAACAGCTTTAACTACGGTTTTCCGCGCGGCTCGAACGGTCTGGGCAACGCCCACCAGCCCAACGAACATATCCTGTGCGAAAACCTGCTCGCGTTCACCAAAAGAGTGGCCAAAATACTGGCCGGAATGTAAGTGAAAATATAAAGGAGAGATACACCCATGAAGAGAAAGATCAGAACTCCGTATTTTGAGATCGGCACCAAGAACTACGTCTACGGCGATCAGCTGCTTGAATACGCGATCGCGGCGGATAAGGCGGCTCAGAAGTACGACATCGACGTGTTGTTCATCTGCCCGGCGGTGGAGATCCGCCGCGTGGTGGAGAACACCAAAAATCTTATCGTCCTCGCGCCGTATATGGACACTCTCCGTCCCGGTCGCGGCATGGCGGACATCCTGCCGGAAGCGCTCAAAGCCGCCGGCGCGGTGGGCGTCGTGGTCAACCACTGTGAGAAGCCGATGAGCCTGCCGCAGATCAAGGCGACCATCGACCGCGCCAACGAGCTGGATATGCTGGTGTTTGCCTGCGCCGACTCGGTTGCGGAGACCAAGGCGATCGCCGAGCTGCACCCCGACATCATCAACCCCGAACCGTCCGAGCTCATCGGCGGCAGCGGCGGCGGTGTCAGTGATATGGGCTACGTCATGGAGGTTATCCGTGAGATCCGTAAGATCGACGAGAACATCCTCATCGAGCAGGCCGCCGGCATCACCAACGGTCAGCAGGTGTATGATTTCATTATGGCCGGCTCCGAGGCGGCCGGCGCGGCATCGGGCATCATGAATGCCGCCGATCCGCTGGCAATGATCGACGAGATGATCGCGGCGACCAGACGCGCTGCCGACGATCTGAAAAAGAAACAGGAGGGTTAATTTATGAAGATCTACAGAGAATCCTTCAAGGTCCAGTCTCGTGACCGCGCCATTTCGTTCCACGACGTGACGGCGCAGGCCAAAGAGGCGGTCAAGAAGGCCGGCGTCAAGGACGGCATCCTCGTGGTGTATTCCCACCACACCACCTGCTGCGTTATCACGCAGGAGTGTGCGTTCGATATGTCCATGACGGGTCTGGAGACCTTACAGCAGGATCTGGTCAACGTCATGGATAAGATGGTGCCCGAGTGCAAATACGAGGGCATGTATCTGCATCCCGGCCCCAAGGCTCTGAAATTCGCTGAGGAGCACGACGAGGACGCGTGGGGTTGCCATAATACCGACGCCCACCTGCGCTCCTCCATCATCGGCCGCAGTGAGACCATTGTCATCGAAAACGGCGAGGCGGACCTCGGTGAGTTCGGCTTTATCCACTTCATCGACTTTGACAACACGCGTGCACGTCAGAGAACGGTGCAGGTCTTGGTGATGGGCGAATGAGTATGAAATATTTAGTCGGTTTGGACATCGGCACCTCCTCGGTCAAGGGTGTGCTGATGACGACGCAGGGCGAGATCCGTGCGAAAGCGCATGAATCGTTCCCGTACGACAAGCTGCCGAACGGCGGCCTGGAGGTCAAGGCGGATAATTTTCTCAACGCCTGCCTGAAAGCGATCAAAACGCTGATCGCCGCCGCAAACGGCGGCGAGGTGTGCGGCATTTGCGCCGCCTCCGCCAGCGGCAACCTTGTGGTGCTGGATAAGGATATGAATCCCTCCACCGCGGTCATCAACTGGCAGGACAAGCGCGTTACCACCGAGGGTCACGAGATTCTCGGCGAGCTGGATCTCGACGCGCTGTATCGCAGGATGGGTTGGCCGTTTTGGTACACGGGCATGCCGCTTGCGCAACTGGCGTATATCCGAAAGCACAACCCCGAGATTCTCGACAACGCCGGCATGGTATGCATGAGCACCGAGTTTTTATACCACGCGCTGACCGGCAAGTGGGGCATCAGCACCTCGGCCGGCACGCCGTTCTACCTGATTGATCAGGTTAAGGGTGCCTACATCCCCGAAATCTTGGAAAAGCTCGGTATTGACGAGTCGATACTGCCGCCTGTGATGAAAGCGGGTGAGGTGCTGGGCGTCACCACCGATGCGATCGCCGCGCGTGCCGGCATTCCGGCCGGCATTCCGGTTGTTCTCGGTACCTTCGACCACCCCTCTGCCGCGCGCGGCGTGGGTGTGCTGGAAGAGGGACAATTGTTGCTCTCTTGCGGCACCTCGTGGGTCGGCTTCTTCCCGGTCAAGTCGCGCGATAAGATCGCGGATGCCGGTACGCTCATCGACCCCTTCCTGTCGGACGACGGCGGCTGCTGGGCAACGATGGTGTCGGTGTCCTCGCTCTCCGCGCGCATCAAGTTGTACGTCAACCGCTATATCGACGATTCACCGCGCGCTTTCAGGGTGTTCCGTGAAGTGGCGGAAAAGAGCGTCAGCGGTGCCGGCGGACTGGTTATCAATCCGCAGGACGAACCCGACGACGAGCGTATTAAGGCGTATTCCAAAGAGCATATTGCTCGCGCGATCATGGAGGGTACCGTTCGCTTGCTCAAAGCGAAGCTGGATATTCTCAAAGAGCACGGCATTACCGCCAACAGCGCCATTATGGTGGGCGGTCCGTCGGAGAATCCGATGTGGCTGACCGTCATCAAGGAGATTTGCGGTATTTCCGTCAAGGTCATCCATGGCGAGGTTGCCGGCGCCGTGGGTGCGGCGATGTTAGCCGGCATCGGTGTGGGCGAATACAAGGACATTGCCCACGCACAATCCATTTGTATGCCAAAAGCATAAATATACAGAAAAGAGGAGTAAACAATGGCTTATACCTGTTCATTCAAATTCGCTCCGGCGGAGTGGTTCGCGTTCCGTGACCAAGAGGTCTTGGACAGCGTCGTCAACGTCGACATGTATGCGCGTCAGGGCAACACGTTTGAGAATCCCGATTTTAATCTGGATATCGTGTATGACGTACATAACTATTTTGCGATCGACCTCGTGCAGCGCATCCGTATGTCGGACATCAACGACGAGAAGCTGGTCGTGATCCTGCCCAGCCCGGAGAACGCGGTGTTCATTACTGCGACCGAGCTGCTTAACAAGCGTCAGATCAGCTGCCGCAACCTGCACGTATTCTTCCTGTACGAGTACGCCAACGAAAAGGGCGAGGTTGCTCCGTGGCAGAGCCCGTTCAGCCGCAGCGGTCAGTTTATGAAATATTTCTACAACCGACTGGAAGAGCATCTGCGTATGCCGATGGATCAGATCCACTTCTTCACCAAAGAGAACGTCGCCACCTATTCCGATGAGCTCGCGGCTCTCGGCGGCGCGGACGTCGCCTATACGGCGATGAGCTGGTCGGGCGGCATCGGCGCCATCGACCCCGAAAGCTTCCCGGCGAAGACCACCGAGGAGTTCGTGGCGATGGGCTCTCGCCTCGTTACCCCCATGCCCGAGATGATCGCGCACGATTCTCTGCGCGGCATGTTCGGTTGCTCGGGTGACATCGCCAACGTGCCTCCCTGCGCGGCGACCGTCGGTCCGAAGGACCTGATGGCGTCCAAAGAGTGGATCGACGTCGAGTATTTGATCGGTTGCGGTGGCGTTAACGTCCACCAGGCACACCCCCTGCGCCTTGCGCTGTTTGGCCCGATCTGTCCCGAGAACCCCGGCTCGATCATGCGTCTGCATAAGGGTACCTGCTACGTGTGCCCCGAGAACGCGAAGGATCTTAAACTGGGTAAGGATCACGAGACGCTGATCGACGATCTCGCCGCGATCGCCAAGAAAGAACAGGCATAAGGAAGGAGAGAGAAGTATGAATCGCAATTTGTTTGATTTTAACCCCGCTGCTTGGCTGCCGACGCAGGACAAGGCGGTATTGGAATATTGCCGTAACATTAAGCGCGAGGAAATGGAGACCACCAACGAGAACGGCTACTCCATTCGCGTGGTGCCCCATCCCTCCAGCTGCTGCGCTCTCGAGCTGTTCGACTGGATCTATCGCTCCGACGTGGAGGATAAGAAGACGGTTATCGTGTTCCCCAACTCCTGGAGAAATATCTACACCGCCGCGGTGCGTATGTGTAACAAATACAACATCTCCGGTCGTAACATCCACGCGTTCTGCATGGATGAGTTTGCGGATGAGCACGGCAACGTCGCTCCCATTTCTTGGGAATATTCGCTCGGCGGCGCTTTCATGAGCGAGTTCTACATGAGCTTCCGTGAGGATCTGCGTCCTCCGCTGGAGCAGATGCACTACTACACCAACGAGAACATTAAGCATTATGCCGATCTGATCGAAGAGGTCGGCGACGGCGGCGCGGACCTGATCATCTCCGCGACGGGCTGGATCGGTCACACCGCGTTCATCGACCCCAACACCAAGAAGTTTGCGGCGGATACCCTCGAGGAGTTCCTGCAGATCAAGGCCGGCTTCGTGGACAACCACCGTCTGACCATTCAGCAGAATGCTTACGGTACCAGACCGATGTGGCACACGCCTCGCTACTCCGTGTCGGTCGGTCCCTACGAGGTGATGCATGCGCGTGAGCACCTCGAGCGCCATGACCTCGGCTACCTCGGCGGCTACAACTCTTGGGAGCGCATGATCTCCCGCTTGCAGCTGTACGGACCGGTGTGTAAGGAAGTGCCTGCCTCCATCTTCCAGCTGACCAAGGGTACCATCTACGTCAGTGAGGATATGGCTCGCCCGATCGAGCCGATGGATCTGATCGCTCTGTAATTTCTCGCAAGGAGGAATAAAGTATGGCATTGTTTCCCGTAACCGATTACGACAAGAAGATCTGGGAAGAGGAGCTCAAAGACTTCCTCCCCGACAAGATCATGGACTGCCACACCCACGTGTACAAGTTGGAGCATAAGAGAAAGACGCCGGAAGACCGCAAAAAAAGCGGTCTGGTGAGTTGGACTTCTACCGTGGCAAAGGAAAATCCCATTGAGGATCTTGACGAGACCTACAAGCTGATGTTCCCCGGCAAGGATGTCAAGGCGCTCATGTTCGGTATGTACGAAACCGACGCGAACAACGACTACTTGGCGGAGAAATCCAAGGAGTGGGGTTGGCCCGCGCTGTTCTACTCGCTGCCGAGCATGTCGGCAGATGAGTTGGAGGCGGCGATCCGCAAGGGTGGCTTCCTCGGCGTTAAGTGCTATCTCAGCCGTTCGCCGTCGTACATTCCGGCCAAGGAGATCCGCATCTTTGACTTTTTCCCGAAGCATCAGTTGCAGCGTCTCAACGACATGGGCGCGATCTGCATGTGCCATATTCCGCGTGACGACCGTCTGAAAGACCCCGTCAACGTGGCGCAGATCATTGAGATCAACAAGGAGTTCCCGAAACTTCGTTTCATCGTCGCGCACGTCGGTCGCGCCTACACCAAGGGCGACATCGGCACCGCGCTCGAGGATATCAAGGCACAGGCTCCCTCCACGGTGTTCGACTTCTGCGCGAACTGCTGCGAGTATGCCATCACCGAGGTCATCCGTCATTTTGGTCCCAAGCAGGTGATGTTCGGCACGGACATGCCGATTCTGCGTATGCGCACCCATCGCATTGAGGAGAACGGCACCTACGTTAACCTCGTGCCGCCCGGTCTGTATTTCGATCCGCTGGGCGATCCCCACCTGCGTGAGGTGTCTGAGGAAGAGGGCAAGAAGATTACCTTCTTCGCCTACGAAGAGCTGCTCGCGTTCAAGCGCGCGGCAAAGACGCTCGGCCTGACCAAGCAGGATATTGAGGACATTATGTACAACAATATCAACAACATGGTTGAGGGCGCGCGCCGCGACATCTACGGCGAATAAACAACATAAAAACGGCTACGGTCATTCGACCGTAGCCGTTTTTGTTATGTGTTTTATCGGATATCCTCGACCTCGTTGCCGCGGAAGTATACCGCTTTAACGGCGAAATCCTCGTCAACGAACACGAGATTGGCGTCTTTGCCGACGGCGATCGAGCCGACGCGGTCGTACAAGCCCAGCGCCTTGGCGGCGTTGGTGGAAGCGCACTTGAATACCACGCGTGCGTCTGCGCCGGTCACTTTCTTGAAGTTGGCGGCGCCCTGCGATACGGTCAGGCAACTGCCCGACAACTGACCCAACAGGTTGAAGTTGAGGTCTTTGGCACTGCGCACGTCCTCGGGCGGATAGTCGTCGGGGTTGAGGATGGTGGCACGCCCCGTCGCGTCGGAGACGAGAATGACGTAGTCCTCGCCGGCACAACGCAGGGTCTGGCGCTGGGACACCTTGGTGACGTGCACCTGACGCGAGTCGGAGATGATCTCATAATACAGACCGGGGATGCTCAACACGATATCCGACACGCAGTCCTGCGGATCGCCCGTGATCTCGGCGGCGTTGTCGCGGTAGTTGCCCATGGCGTCGAACAGGTGGGTGACGATGCGCGCGCCATTGTCGACCGCGCGGTAGATGCTGTCGGGGTCGGCGTTGGTGTGACCGATGTCGGGAATGACGCCGTATTTTTGCAGCACCGCTTCCATCTTGGGCGCGTGCGGCATCTCGGGCGCGTAGGTGCAGTGCAGGACGTTGCCCTTGGCGGCGTCAAAGATCTCGTAGCACAGTTCGTCGGAATATTCCCACGTCAGGTGTGCGTTGGCGCCGCGCTTGGGGTTGGTGAAGGGACCTTCGAAGTGGATACCGGCGATGGTGGTATCGCCTGCCTCGATGGCCTCGTTGCACTGCGCGATGATGGAGAGAAAATCCTCGCGCGTCAGCGAGAAGCCGCAGGTCGGAGTGATGGTGGTGGTGCCGTGTTTGAGGTGGCGCGCCGCCACACCGCGCGTGTCGTTTATGACGTCGATGCGCTCGCCGCAGCTGCTGTAACCGTGCACGTGTTGGTCGACAAAGCCGGGGCCGACGTACAAGCCCTTGGCGTCGATGATCTCGGCATCGGCAGGCACCTCCACGTCTCCGACGGCGACGATCTTGCCGCCGTCCATGAGCAAGGTGCCTTCGCAGATCTTGTCCTCGAATACGAGTTTTCCGTTAACGATTGCTTTCATACTATACACTCCTCAATATATAAAAACATATTAGCCGAACAGCTGGGTGATGGCAATGAGTATCGGCATGGTGATCACCGATAAAATGGTGCTCAGCGACACCAGGTTGACCGACAACAGGGGGTTGCGATCATACCGTGTGGCGAACATGGTTGTCGCGGTGGCGACCGGCGCGCAAGCGCAGATCATACAAGACACCAACACGTTGCCGCGCAAGCCGACGAGCAGCATCGCACCGAGCGCGACAAGCGGCATGGCGACGAGACGCAGGAGGATGCACAGATAGCTCTTGCCGTCTTTGAGTGCACCGAGGATGTCGGTCTGGGCGATATAATAGCCGACGATGAGCATCGGCAGGGAGGTATTGAGCTCGCCCATGTGCCCGATCGCATCCGTCGCCAGCGTCGGCACGGGTACGGAAAAGATAAACAGGATAAGACCGATCGCCACGCTGATCGTGCCGGGGTTTAAGGTGAGCTTTTTCGCCGACAGATCGCGCTTGTCGCCGCTCATGCAGATGACGCCGTAGCTCCACATATAAATATTATGGACGATGACGTACGCCGCGCAGTAGAACACGCCCTCGTCGCCGAGGATCGCCTGTTGCAGAGGAATGCCCATGTATCCCGCGTTGGAAAACACGGTCGCAAAGCGCAGTACGCGTCGCCGCGCCTCGTCATTTTCGCGGAAACACAGGTGGGACACCACGATGAGCACGGCGAAGTTGACCGCCGCCACTGCGGCGGTGATAAGAAAGCCGCGCAGCATCGTCACATCAAACGCGCGGATGCAGGATTTGATGATGACGCAGGGTGTGGCAATATACAGCACGAGGTTAGCGCAGGATTTGACCGTTGCGTCGTTGAGAATCTTAAATTTTTGGCAGCAGAAGCCGATCACGATGAGGATCAGCAGGGTGAGCACGTTTTGCGCCACGGTAAGAAAATTTTCCAGCATTCCGACAGCCTCATTTCGTATTTATGAAACGCAGTATAGCATAAAGCGTAAAAAATGTCTACTTTTTTATCGGCAAACCACCAAAAAACGAAAAAATTTCAAAAATTTTTAAGATTTTTGTAAATTACCACTTTACAACGCTAAATTGCCGGTGTATAATGAAGTCATTCTCCTGCGAAAGGCAGGAACAATTTTGAAAGAAGGTTTTGATTATGAAAAAGTTTTTAGCTTTGCTGTTCGCCGCTCTGATGTTGGTCGGTTGCTTGACCGCTTGCGGCGCGAATGACGGCGATACCTCGAGCGACGCTTCCGCACCGGAGGTCAAGTCGGATCTTGCTTACGTGCAGGAGAAGGGTACGCTGATCGTCGGCATCACCGATTTTGCGCCGATGGATTACAAGGACGACAACGGTGATTGGGTCGGCTTTGACGCGGATATGGCCAAGGCGTTCGCCGCGAAGCTCGGCGTGCAGGTTCAGTTCCAGGTCATCGAGTGGAACAATAAGGCGTTTGAGCTCGAAGGCAAGACCATCGACGTGGTGTGGAACGGCATGACCCTGACCGACGAGGTCAAGGCGGCAATGGACTGCTCCAACGCGTATTGCAACAACCAACAGATCGTCATTGTTAAAAAGGATAAGGCTGCGCAGTATCAGACCAAGGAGAGCGTCAAGAACCTGAAGTTCGCCGTGGAGGACGGTTCTGCCGGCGAGAAGCAGGTCGATGCGCTGGGCGCGCAGAAGATCGAGGTTGAGGATCAGGCGACCGCGCTGACCGAGGTCAAGGCCGGCACCGCTGACGCCGCGGTCATCGACAGCCTGATGGCGGCCGCGATGGTGGGCGAGGGCACCGGCTACGCCGATCTGACCTACACCGTCGGTCTCAACGACGAGGAATACGGCGTTGGCTTCCGCAAGGGCTCCGATCTGGTTGCCGAACTCAACAAGTTCTTCAAGGACAGCTATGCAGACGGCTCGATGCTCACTACCGCCAAGAAGTACGGCGTGCAGGCTTCGCTCATCGAGCAGAAATAAGTCTTGGAAACATAACGATAATGATGGATTGAGCAGAGGGCTGTTTCAGCCCTCTGCTTGCCCTGTGTAAAGGAAAAGTTTCTATGTTCATAACCGTTATCCAGGCTCTCAACGAGGGCTTTTTGCAAACGCTCAAGCTGTTTGCCGTTACCCTGCTCGGTGCGTTGCCGCTCGGCTTGGTGATCGCATTCGGCTCGATGAATAAGTTTTTGCCGTTGCGTTGGCTCTCACGTGTGCTCGTGTGGATCGTACGCGGCACGCCGCTGATGTTGCAGCTGATCATCATTTTCTACGTTCCCGGCATGATTCTTGAAGAGAATCCGTGGGCGGTGGAAAACGGACGCTTTGCCGCGGCGGCGGTGGCGTTCATTCTCAACTACGCCTGTTATTTCTCCGAGATATTCCGCGGCGGCATTGAGGGCGTGCCGATCGGTCAACAGGAGGCCGGTCAGGTGTTGGGCATGACCAAGAGCCAGATATTCTTTAAGGTCACGTTGTTGCAGATGATTAAGCGCATCGTGCCGCCGATGTCCAACGAGATCATTACGTTGGTCAAGGACACCGCGATCGCACGTATTATCTCGTGGCAGGAGCTTATCTATGCCGGTTACGCCTTTCTTAAAGGCTCGCACGGCTACGCCGGCTTGTTCTGGCCGCTGTTGTTTACCGGTCTGTATTATCTGGCGTTCAACGGTCTGTTGACCCTGTTGTTCGGTTGGATCGAAAAGAAAATGAGTTATTTTAGGAGTTAAGAGCCGTGGAAGTTTTACGCGTAGAAAACATACAAAAGAGTTTCGGCAAGACCGAAGTGCTCAAGGGCATTGACTTCTCTCTCAACGAGGGCGAGGTCTTGTCCGTTATCGGCTCGTCGGGAAGCGGCAAGACGACGCTTTTGCGGTGTCTCAACTTCCTCGAAACGCCGCAAAAGGGACGCATTCTCGTCGGCGGCAAGGTGCTGTTCGACGCGGAGGATAAGGCGAAGCAGAGCGACGCCGCCATTCGGCTCAATCGCCTGCATTTCGGTCTGGTGTTCCAGCAGTTCAACCTCTTTCCGCAGTATACGGTCAAAAAGAACGTGACTCTTGCGGAGAGCCTGTTTGCCAAGGAAAAGATCAAAAAAGAGGGCAACTATAAAGGCTACACCCACCTGCGTGAGGCATACGCCGCCATCGACGAAAAAGCGGATAAGCTGCTTGAGGAAGTTGGGCTTCTCGCCAAATCCGAGAGCTATCCGTGCGAATTGTCGGGCGGCCAGCAGCAGCGTGTCGCTATCGCGCGCGCGCTGGCGATGGAGCCGCAGATCTTGTGCTTTGACGAGCCGACGAGCGCGCTCGACCCCGAGTTGACGGGCGAGGTGTTGCGCGTCATCCGCGAACTTAAAGAAAAAGGGCGCACCATGATCATCGTCACCCACGAGATTGAGTTTGCGCGCGACGTGTCGGATACCATCATGTTTATGGACGGCGGCGTCGTCGCGGAGATGGGCGCGCCGTCGCAGGTCATCGAAAATCCGCAGAACGAGCGCACGCGTGCGTTCCTGTCGCGCTTCAACGAGAGGTAAACGGCAGATGATCAAAGGCGTTATTTTTGATATGGACGGGCTGATGTTTGACACCGAACGCGTGTACGGTAGGTACTGGCGAGAGGTCAGCCGCGAGCTCGGCTACCCGATGCAAGACGATATGGTCGCTTATATGTGCGGTGCGACGCGGGATTTTCAGGTCGGCAAGTTTGTCGAATGGTTCGGCGAGGATGTGCCTGCCGACGATATCATCAACGGCTGTCACGAGCGCACGCACGCTCATATTGCGAGCCATCCGATCCCGATCAAGCCGGGGCTGATCGAACTGCTCGCCGCTCTGCGCGAGCGCGGTATTCCCGCTGTCATCGCGACCGGCACGCGGCGCGCGTGGGCAGACGAAAAACTTGCACGATCGGGCGTTGCGTCGTATTTTGACGGCATGGTGTGTGGGGACGAGGTGTCTGCCTGCAAGCCGGACCCCGAGATCTTTCTTAAAGCCGCCGCGCTCATCGGCGTGCCGCCGCAGGATTGTGCGGTGCTGGAGGACAGTCTCAACGGCATCGTCGCTGCCGATGCCGCCGGTGCTCAGCCGATTATGATCCCCGACTGCGTCCAACCGACCGATGAGATCCGCGCGTTGTGCGCCCATGTGCTCACGCGTCTGGATGAGGTCATCGCATTATTATAAAGACAAAACCCACCGCTCACACAGCGGTGGGTTTTCCGTTACAGCGCGAGATACAACAGGGCGATCGCCAGTTCGGGACGGCATCCGCTGCGAAACAACAGCAGTGCCAGCCCGAGCAACAACCACTGTTCTCCGTCAAGGCTGTGGGCGGTGTCGGGTGTCGACGGCGGCGGTGGACACAACGACTCCTCGTTGATCGGCGGCGAGCAGAAGGAGGCTTCGTCGGTCGGGGTTGGCGGCGTGTGTCGTGAATATACGCCGGGCGAGCGCAGAATCGGCTGGGTAAAGCCGGCGGCCTGCGTGCCGCGCGGCGCGGTGTCGCTTTGACGGTTGTAATCGTTGAACACGCGACGCGAATGCTCCTGCATACGACTGACGCGTTGTGCCGCCTGCCGTTGCAACTGCTGAATATCCTCAACCATGCGGCGTCACCTCCTTGTCGGGCGCTTTGCCGAAGATCCCCTGCTCCTGCAACAGCGGCAACAGCTTCGTCAGCCGCAGGAGCTTCATCGTTTCGTCCAGCCGCTCACTGCGATCGCCGTGCAGATAGGGACGAAGTGCCTGCAGCAGGCGCGTGTCGTCATCCTCGCGCCCGAACGCGCTCATGAGCGGCATGAGCCGCGTGAGCATCGACAGGTCCGGCAGAGAGCCGCCCGATAAATTTGGCGGCGGTGCAGTCGGCACGGGCGGCGGAGAGGGCGGAGAGTCGGCGACGGTATCGCTCGTCTGCTCGCTCGGCGAGCCGCCGAGCGTCGCCATCGCCGCTTGGATCTTTGCCATGCTGTTCGGATCCGCGAGCAAGCGCGAGATTTTTTCATTGAGATCGTCCATCTTGCACCTCTCAGCCGTTGCCCAACAGCCGCGCGAGCAGTTGTTGCACCTGCGGATTGTTCAAAAGCTCGGCGGCCTTCTCCTTGTCCCTCATGATCGCCTCGGCTTTGCCGAGCTCCTCGTCGGACAGCGATGACGCGATGCCGCCGAGACCGCCCTTGGCGAATGCCGCTTTAAGCTGTTCGGGCGAGGTGCCGAGCTGCGCGCTGGCGTAATTGACCAGCTTTTCCAGCTGTTCGGGGGAAAATGCGTTTTGATCCATTGATAATTCCACCTTTCCAAACAGAATGGTTTGTGGTATACTGTATGTGAAGTTTCAGGACGATATGACGGGAGTGACGGGAATGCGGATATTGGTCGTGTCGGACACCCACGGCAACGTGGGCGCGCTGTGCCGCGCCATCGAGCAACAACCGACCGCGCACGCGGTCATTTTCCTCGGAGACGGCTTGCGCGACGCATGGGAGGCGGAAAAGAGGTATCCCGAGCGTATCTTCTATACTGTTCCCGGCAACTGCGACTTCGGCTGTCACGACCCGAAGATACGGGAAGAAACGCTGGGCGGTAAACGTTTTTTCTTCACCCACGGGCACGTTTTTGACGTAAAATACGGGCTGTACCGCCTCGACCTCGCCGCACGCGAGCATAAAGCGGATATCGCCCTGTTCGGACACACCCACACGCCGTACGAGGAATACGCCGACGGGTTGTATCTCTTTAACCCCGGCAGTCTCGGGTACGGCGGCACCTACGGCTATGTCGACGTCGTCGGCGGCGGCGCGGTCACGCAGGTGGTCTCTTTGCGATAAGACCGTACATGCCAGTATATGCGAAACACCGTCCTTTCGGGACGGTGTTTTTTTATCGTTCGCGGTTTTTCCTCTTGCGGTAAAACGCGTTTCGTGCTATACTGATAAGATACCAAATCAGAAAGGGGAGATGGCGGTATGCCGCTGTATTCGCTCAAAAAGATCGGGCAACGTGCGCAGTCGCGGCAGGTGTATCTGCGCGGCGTCGGCGGCTATAATGCCGGCTGGGTGCAGGACTATGCCGCTGTCGCAAACGCCTTTTACCCCGAATTTGTCACCGCCGACGTGGACGAAAAGGGCGCACTTTATCGCGTGGAG
This sequence comes from Clostridia bacterium, assembly GCA_017398485.1. Lineage (GTDB taxonomy): Bacteria > Bacillota > Clostridia > Oscillospirales > Acutalibacteraceae > UBA5905. Next base: position 4,276 of record JAFQFY010000074.1, on the reverse strand, counting down.
GTCGGCTTTGACCACACCGATGAGGCGGAGTATATTTCGTGCAGCTGCGGTCAGTTCCGCGCCGATGAGGGTGCGTGCAAGCATATCGTCGCGGTGCTGGTGTACAAATATTACAAAGACATGATCGCCGCCCTGCCCACCGCGGCACAGCTCTCGCCGCGCACCGCCGCGGTCAAAACCGACGTCGCGGCGCGGCGCCTCATCGACGAATATACGACCGATCGTACGCGGCGCATCGAGGCAGACGTCGAGACGGACCGTGTGACGCTGACTCCGATCCTGTCGTTACAGGGCGCGCGTCCGAGCGTCAGCTTTACGCTTGGCACGACGCGGCAATACGTGCTCAAAAACCTGCCGCATTTTGCGCAGAACATGGCGCAGAAGGCCACGGTCGAATACGGAAAACAGCTCACTTTAATGCACGAACGCAGTCGCTTTGACAAGGCGAGCCGTCCGTTATTGGATTTTTTGCTTGCGGAATTGAGTGACAGGCAAGCGCAGCCGACCTTCGTCGGCGGTGCCGATGCATTGTTGCTTACGCCGGCAGGCATGGACCGCTTTTTTGCTGCGGTGCGCGACGGTGCGGTCGTTTTGCGCACGCCCGACGGCGATCGCACGGTGAGTTTTGCAGACGCGGATCTGACGCAGACGGTGACGGTGGAACGCCGCGGCGAGGACGGCGTGTGTTTTCATTGCGAGGAAACGCCGTTCACCACCGGCCTGCGCACCGTGTATATTCTGCGCGACGATACACTGTATCGTACCTCGTCTGCGTACGGCCGCGCAATGGCGCAGTGGCTTCACGCTTGCCGCCAAAGTCAAAACAGCCTCTTTGTTGCGACGAACGACCTCGCGGCGTTTTGCGGCAGTGTGCTGACGACCGTTAAGCCGTATATTACCCTCGTGGGTGACGTCGGTGCGCTCGCGCCGTATCGCACCCGTGCACTGACGGTCAAGATCTATCTCGACGCGCCGGACGACGCGACCGTCACCGCCGAGGTGACGTTTGCTTACGGCGAAGACACCGTGTCGGCGTATGCGCCGAGCGACGCGCCGACGCAGCCTTGGCGCGACACCCTCGGTGAGATGCGCGCCAAGGCGCTCATACAGCCGCATTTTTCCGCCGTGCAACCGCAGACGGGGAAACTCGTTCTGCACGCAGACGACGATGGATTGTTTTCGTTTCTCACCGACGGCGTGGAAGCGTTGCGCCGCGTGGGTGAAGTATACGCGACCGACGCGCTCGACCGATTGCTGTCGGCGCGCCCGATACGTTTGTCGGTCGGGTTGAGCCTGTCGGGAGATCTGCTGGATATGGCACTGGATGTCGGGGATATAGACCCGATCGACCTGGACGGCATCATCAGCGGCTATCGGGAGAAAAAAGCGTACCACCGCCTCAAAGACGGACGGTTTATCTCGCTGGACGACGCGGCGCTCGAACGGTTGGCGGCGCTCGCGCAGACGCTCGGCGTATCCAAGCAGGAATTGCGCAGTGGGCGCGTGTCGTTGCCGAAATACCGTGCTCTGTATCTTGAAACACTGCTCAAAGACCGCGAGGGTATACGCCTGTCGCGCGATGAGACGTTTCGCGCACTGACGCGGCGCGTTCGCGAGGCCGCGGAGTGCGACTGCACCGTTCCCGAGGATCTGCGCGCGACCCTGCGCGGCTATCAGGTGACCGGTTTTCGCTGGTTGCGCACGATGGAGGAGCTCGGCTTCGGCGGTATCCTTGCAGACGATATGGGTCTGGGCAAAACGGTACAGATCATCACCCTGCTGCTCGACGCCAAGCGGCGAGGGGTGAGCACGCCCTCTTTGGTGGTGTGCCCGACCTCGGTGGTGCTCGGCTGGGAGAGGGAGATGGCACGCTTTGCGCCCTCCCTGCGCGTGCTGTGCGTCACGGGCGATGCCGCCGCGCGCGCCTCGCTCATCGCGCAGGCGGCGGATTACGACGTGCTGGTCACCTCCTACGATATGCTCAAACGCGATATTGCGCATTACGTGCCGCTGACCTTTGCCTATCACATTTTGGACGAGGCGCAGTATATCAAGAACAGCACCACCCAAAACGCGCGCGCGGTCAAGGCGATCCGTGCGGCACACCGCTTTGCGCTGACCGGAACGCCGATGGAAAACCGCCTGTCGGAGCTGTGGAGCATTTTCGATTTCTTGATGCCGGGCTTGCTGTTTTCGTACGCTAAATTCCGCGCGCGGTTCGAACAGCCGATCGTGCGCGGACAGGACGCTGCGGCGCTCGAACGCTTACAGCAGATGGTGTCGCCGTTCATTCTGCGACGGCTCAAACGCGACGTGCTGACCGAATTGCCACCCAAGACCGAGCGCGTGTTGCCGTCGGTGATGGGACACGCACAGCGGCAGGTGTATCTGGCGACCTGCCAACAATTGCGCGCGCAGTTGCGCAGCGGAACGCTGACCGGTCAAGGTCGCATGACGGTGCTGGCATTGCTCACGCGCCTGCGGCAGATCTGTTGCGATCCGCGCCTGTGCTGTGACGGCTATGTCGGGGAGAGTTGTAAGCTGGAGACGTGTATGGAGCTGGTGCGTGAGGCAGTGGACGGTGGACATAAGGCGTTGCTGTTTTCCCAGTTCACCTCGATGCTCGAATTGCTTGCCGCACGGCTGGACGCCGAGGGCGTTGCGTATTATCTTCTGCAAGGCTCGACGCCCAAAGAGGAGCGTGCGCAGCTGGTCGAGGCATTCAATGCCGATGCGACGCCGGTGTTTCTCATCTCGCTCAAAGCCGGCGGCACGGGACTGAATCTCACCGGCGCCGACGTGGTCATCCACTATGATCCGTGGTGGAATCTGTCGGTGCAGAACCAAGCCACCGATCGCGCCTACCGCATCGGGCAGAAGAATCCCGTGCAGGTGGTGCGCCTTATCGCACAGGATACCGTCGAGGAGCGGATCGTGCGCTTACAGGAGGATAAATGGGAGCTTGCCGTCTCGGTGGTGGACGCCGTCGGGCCCTCGATCGAAAGTCTGTCGGCGCAGGAATTGTTAGCGATTTTAGGATGAATTGTAAATATTCATAAAAAATCTTTACAACCGCAACGAAAGATAGTATAATACAATGCGTGAATGTCTATTTGACGGGAAGGACGGTATTACCATGAAATATATCAAGCGCGCCCTCAGCGTTCTGCTGGCGGCCATGATGCTCGCAACTATGCTGACCGGTTGCACGATGCCCAAGCTGTTCATCGGCGGCACGCCCAAGACGGTGGGCACGGTGGGTGACTACGAGGTGACCACCGCCGAATATCTGGCGTATATGTACCTCGCCTTTACGGACGTCTACTTTCAGCAGGGGCTGTACCAGTACGCGCAGTACGGTCTGGATGCGTGGGAGCAGGAGCTGACCTACGGCGAGGGTGACGACGCGCAGAAGATCATGCTCGAGGAGTTCCTGCACCTGAGTGCGCAGGAGAACCTCAAGCGTCAGGTGGCGATTCAATCGATCATGAAAGACAACGGCATCGAATGGAATGCAGAGGACGTCAAGGGTCTGGAAGAGAGCTTCGCCACCATGAACGAGGAGGAATTCCTCGGCATCGGTATCGGTCGCGACACCATGATCAACGTGTATAAGAACGTCAGCCTCAACCGTTCCAGCCTGCTCAAGGGCCTCTACGGTGCCGGCGGCAAGCGCGAAGTGTCCGAGAAGGACCGCAAGGAGTATTTCGACAAGAACTACGTGTCCTATAAGACCATTTCCATCGAGTTGACCGACGACGAGGGTAAGGAGCTCAGCGCCGACAAGAAGAAGGAAAAGATCGACCTCGTCAACGGCTATCTGGCGGACTATAACAAGTCCGGCAACTTCGAAAAGGTGATGGACGCTTATCTGGCCTATCAGGAAGAGCAGACGGCTGCCGAGTCGGATGACGATACCGCGACAGAGAAAGAAGAGATCGAGCCGACCACCGACGAGGATAACCGCATCAACGCCGATGCGACCAACCTGGACGAAAACCTCGTCAAGGAGATCCGCGCGACGGACATCGGCAAAGCGCGCGTGGTGGAGTACAAGGCAGACGGCACCACCCCGACGGTGGCGCTCATCGTGCGTCTGGATCCCAACGATGACGCTGATTTGTTTAAGAGCGTGACCGACGCGATCATTTCCAAAATGAAAGGCGACGAGATCGACAAAGAGATCGACGAGCGCCTCAAGACCATCACGACGGACTTCAAGGATTCCGCACTCAAAAAGTGCGATCCCAAGCCGTTTGAGGAAATGGTGTACGGC
>JAFQFY010000073.1 GCA_017398485.1 Clostridia bacterium | reverse complement strand
GCCGAGACCAACGGCGGCAAGGGCTTTATCAAAATCGTCGTCGACACCGACAAAAAGCGTCTGGTCGGTTGCCACATGGTCGGCTCCTATGCGTCGGAGATCATCATGACCGCCACTATGATGGTGGATACCGAGCTGACACCCACCCGGTTGCAAAAATTGGTGTTCCCGCACCCCACGGTTGCGGAGATCATCCGTGAAGCCATTTTCCATATTTAGGGTGGAACGAGATATCCGAATCCGCCTCAAAGCGGCGGATTTTGGTGCTTTTCACCCTGTTTGATCTTGCAAGGCGCCAGCCTTGCTTCTCCCAAATAGAATAAAAACCCCTCAAAATCTGCTCGCTTTGAGGTCTTTGATTTTGAAAAGAGGGGATTTTTGTTCTATCAAGGCAAAAACGCAGTAAACCCTTTCGGGTTTATGAGTATTTTAACGAAAATAGAGCGAAAATCCCCCTTTTCAAAACGGTGTTGGGATATTTCGCTCCACCCTAAGGAGGTAAATCAGTATGCCTAAGAATTTATTCGTCGATCCGTCCGAGGTGCGCGCCGCCGGCAAGGTGTCCTTTAAGGACATCCCGGTCAACGAGTACAAGAAGACGGTCAAGGAAGAATTGAAGTCCGGTAAGTACACCAAGGAAGATCTGATCCGCATTTTCCGTGACATGACTGTTCTGCGCGAGTTTGAGACGATGCTCAACCTCATCAAAACGCAGGGCTCCTACAACGGCATTGACCACACCTATCCCGGCCCGGCGCACCTGTCCACCGGTCAGGAAGCCGCCTGCGTCGGTCAGGCGTATTTGCTCGACGAGAACGACTTTGCGTTCGGTTCTCACCGTTCCCACTCCGAGATCCTCGCCAAGGCGCTGTCCACCATCAATAAGATGACCGACGAGCAGCTCATGGGTGTGATGGAAGGCTTCCTCGAGGGCAAGTGCCTGCGCGCTACCCAGAAGCTCGGCGAGACCAAGGACGTTAAGGAGCTGGCGATCCGCTTCATCCTCTACGGTACGCTGTCCGAGATCTTCGCGCGTGAGACCGGTTTCCATATGGGCATGGGCGGCTCGATGCACGCCTTCTTCCTGCCCTTCGGCATCTACCCGAACAACGCCATCGTCGGCGGTTCGGGCACCATCTCCACCGGCGCGGCGCTGTATAAGAAAGTCAACGAGAAAAAGGGCATCGTCGTGTGCAACGTCGGTGATGCCGCTATGGCGCGCGGTCCTGTGTGGGAGGCGCTCAACTTTGCCGCCATGGATCAGTATAAGACCCTGTGGGAAGGCAAAGAGGCCGGCATGCCGATCCTCTATAACATCTTCAACAACTCTTACGGCATGGGCGACCAGACCCGCGGCGAGACCATGGGTCAGGATCGTATGTCCCGTATCGCGTCGGGTGTCAGCCCGACTCAGTTCCACGCCGAGACCGTCGACGGCTACAATCCGCTGGCTGTCATTGACGCGATGGAGCGCAAGCTCGAGCTTCTGCGTAACGGCCAGGGCCCTGTCATGATGGAGACCGTGACCTACCGCTATTCCGGTCACTCGGTGTCCGACCAGAACGCTTATCGTACCAAGGAAGAGATCGACACTTGGAAAGAGATCGATCCGCTGGTCACCTATCCGGCGAAGCTCGTTGAGGCAGGCGTCATGACGCAGGAGGAGGTCGACGCGATCCTCAAGGAGACGAGCGAGCGCATGACCATGATCTGCAAGGCGGCGGCGGATCCCGAGATCAGCCCCTATTGCGATTTCAAGAAAGACCCGGCGGTCGTCGAGCGTCTGATGTACTCCAACGAAAAGGTGGAGAAGATGGACGATCGCGCGCCCGAATTCACCGTCCCGAAGGAAGAGGCCGAGGGCTACAAGAAGATCAAGTCCAAGGTGCGTAACGTCGTCGACGAGAACGGCAAGCCCGTTTCCAAGATGAAGATGTATAACCTGCGTGACGCGCTGTCCGAGGTCATTTGGGACCGTTTCTACGAGGATCCCACCCTCATCGCTTACGGCGAAGACTGCCGTGACTGGGGTGGCGCATTCGCCGTGTATCGCGGCATGATGGATGCTCTGCCGCACAGCCGTCTGTTCAACTCTCCCCTTGCGGAGGGCGCCATCGTCGGCACCGCCGTCGGCTACGCTCTGTCCGGCGGTCGTGCGCTGGTCGAGCTGATGTACGCCGACTTCATCGGCTGTGCCGGTGACGAGATCTTCAACCAGATGTCCAAGTGGCAGGCGATGTCTGCCGGTATTCTCAAGATGCCGGTCGTTCTGCGAGTGTCTGTCGGCTCCAAGTACGGTGCCCAGCACAGTCAGGACTGGACCGCGCTGTGCGCGCATATCCCGGGCCTGAAGGTCTGCTTCCCGGCGACTCCGTGGGAGGCGAAGGGTTTGATGGAGACCGCCTTGAAGGGCACCGATCCGGTCGTGTTCTTCGAGAGCCAGAGTATCTACGACGTGGGCGAGCAGTTCCACGAGGGCGGCGTGCCTGCCGAGCGCTATGAGATCGAGATCGGTGACGTCAACAAGGTGCGCGACGGTAAGGATATCACCATCCTGACGGTCGGCGCGGCGCTGTATCGCGCGATGGACGCCGCCAAGGCGCTCAGCGAGAAGTACGGCATGGAGGCCGACGTGATCAACCTGCACTCCCTCGCGCCGCTGGATTACACCAAGATCGTCGAGTCTGTGCGTAAGACCGGTCGCGTCGTGTTGGTGTCGGATGCCTGCGCTCGCGGCTCCTTCCTCAACGACGTGGCGGAGAACATCACCCAGCTGTGCTTCGACGATCTGGATGCTCCTGCCGTCGTGGTGGGCGCGCGCAACTGGATCACGCCTCCCTTCGAGTTTGACGAGTTCTTCTTCCCGCAGGCGAGCTGGATTCTGGATGCAATCCACGAGAAGATCCTGCCCCTGCCCGGCTACGTCGTCGAGAACGGCTGCACCGAGGCGGAGGCGCTGCGTCGTGCCAAGGCCGGCGTATAAGCGCATAACCGTATAGGCAATTATAAAATTCACATACAGAAAGGAAAGTTGATTATGGATTTTTTGAGCACTGTTAAAGGCAGCCTGCTGGAAGGCTTCCTGCCGGCCGGTTGGGACCTGGCGAAGATGGACGCTTGCTGTGAAAAGGGCGTCGCGCGCGAGGACTTCTGGCACAAGGATTTCACCCCCGTCGAGTGCGACAACGTCAACGATTTTGATACCTACATGGGTCACGAGATCGCGTTGCAGATCAAAACGGCGCGCGACAACGGCGAGAAGCTGGCGATGATCCTGCCCGTCGGCCCGATGGGTATGTACAAGTGGGCGGTCTACTTCCTCAAAGAGTGGAACGTCAAGTGCGACCACGTTTACACCTTCAACATGGACGAGTGGTCGGACGGTGAGGGTAACACTCTGCCCTCCGACAACCCCGCTTCTTTCGAATACAGCATGAAGCAGGCGTTCTTTGACAAACTGGGCGAGAACACCATTCCGCCTGCACAGCGCAACTTTGCCACCAAGGAGAACCTGCCGACCTATCCCGAGAAGATCGCCAAGCTCAAAGCCGAGGGCGTCAAGCTCGTGCTGGTCTACGGTATCGGCCGTGCCTGCCATATCGCGTTCTGGGAGCCGCATTTCGGCGTTGAGTTCGCCTCCGACGAGGAGTGGGCGAAGCAGTGCTACCGCATCGGTGCGTTGCTCAACCCCCTGACCGTTGAGCAGAACGCGCTGACCAGCTTCAAGAGCCGCACCACGCTGGTTCCTTGCCGTGCGAACACCATCGGCCCCGGCCTGTTCCTGCAGGCTGACTATGCCATTGGCGGTGCCGACGGCGTGCTGGGCAGAGGTATGCAGTGGCAGGGCATGAGCTTCCTGACCACTCTGCACTACGGCCCGAGCCGTCACATCACTTCCACGTTTGTTCCCACTTTGCCGGGCAAGCTGTTCTACCTCAAAGAACTCGCCGGTCCGCTGGAAGCTGAGTGCAACTAATCAAAACAAAAAACTGCTCGGCATAGCCGAGCAGTTTTTTTATGCGTGAATTTGTTTTCTTCGCGTCAGTTTCCCTTTCCAGTACGAGCCGTATACGACCGCCTCTGCCGCGAGGCACAGCGGCAACGCCGCAACGAAGTCGATAACGGAGTGTTGTTTCAAGAACACGGTAGACAGACAGATAAGTGCGGCGAAAACCGCGATAAACGTCTTAAGCCACGCGGCGGCGGATCTGTCTTTAAGCCACACCGAGGCAATCCCGATGGAGATCGCGCAGTGCAGTGACGGGCAGACACCCGTGTTGGTATCGATGGTGTATAAAAATTCGACGCAGGCAGTAAAGACGTTGTTGCGTTCGAGCACGGGAGGACGCAGATCCTGCCGCGTAGGGATAAAGGTGAAGATCAGCAGTGCGATCGCTTGTAACAGGACGATGTATATCTGTAACCTCTTAAAGTTTTCGACGTCATACAACAGGTAGTACAGCAGCGACCCCGCGATAAAGAAATACCACCCGACGTATGGGATGATAAACACCTCGCAGAACGGGATGATATCGTCCAAAGCGCAGTGAACGGGGATGCAGCGTTCGGTGGGAATGAGGTTTTCGGTGAGGAAAAACAACACGAGATACCCGACCCAGCAAAGAAGCAACAACAGGTGAGAATACTGCGGCGTAAACAGCGTTTTCAGCCGCAGTCCGTGATAATCGACCGTCGGTTTTCGCATCGTGTTCCCTCCTTTACGAAACTTACCATTATTGTATCACGAAAGAGCTGAAATGAACAGAGTAAAATGTAAACTTTTCAAAAATATTGTGTTTGCATCACGGGTGTGGTATAATAGGTACAATTACACGATAAGGTGGGAAAACGATGACCTTTCTGATTGCATCGGATATTCACGGATCGGCGTATTATTGCCGCCTTTTGCTCGACGCGTTTGCACGCGAGGGTGCGGATAAGCTGGTGCTGCTCGGGGATATCCTGTATCACGGGCCGCGCAACGACCTGCCGACGGAATACGACCCCAAGGCGGTCATCGCCCTGCTCAACGCGCACAAGGACGACCTGCTGTGCGTGCGCGGCAACTGCGACTGCGACGTCGACCAGATGGTACTGCAATTTCCCATTTTGGCGGATTACGCAGTGTTTTACGTCGGTTCGCGCATGATCTACGCCACCCACGGGCACGTGCATAACAGCCAAAATCTGCCGCCGATGAAGGCAGGAGACGTTTTGCTGCACGGGCATACCCACGTGCCTGCGTGCGAGCAATTGCCGACTCATATATACATAAATCCCGGCTCGGTATCCATTCCGAAGGAGAACTCGCCGCACAGCTATCTGCTGCTTTCCGATGAGGGCTTCGTCTGGAAGTCCCTCGACGGCGAAATTTATCGAAAATTCCAATTTTAGTCAAAAAAAGGGCGCTGTTGTCAAACGGCGTCCTTTTTTGGCATATAAGTATACTTATTACAATAATTTATATATATTATATCCATTGTTTTTTGCTTTATTCTATGATATGATAATTTGTGTATGTCAATAAATAGTGGAGGCGTGTAGTTGTGTATAGAAACGTCATTAAAAGAGCGTTAGATATTATACTGTCAGCTTGCGGCTTGCTGGTGTTGTTACCGGTTTTTGTTGTGCTTGTTATCGCCATCAAGCTGGACGATCCCGGCACGGTGTTTTTTTCTCAAAAACGCGTGGGTGCACACAAAAAGCATTTTATGTTGTACAAATTCCGCACGATGAAGATGTCTACCCCCCACGATATGCCGACGCATATGCTGGAAAATCCCGATCAGTATATTACGCGCGTAGGGCGCTTTTTGCGCAAGTCGAGTTTGGATGAGCTGCCGCAGATCTGGAACATTCTGCGCGGCGACATGAGCATCATCGGTCCGCGGCCGGCGTTGTGGAACCAGTTCGACCTCATAGAGGAACGTGAAAAATACGGCGCCAACGATGCGCGCCCGGGTCTAACGGGCTGGGCGCAAATCAACGGTCGCGACGAGCTGGAGATCGATGTTAAAGCAAAACTTGACGGCGAATACATTGAGAATATGAGCTTTGTTTTTGATTGCAAATGCTTTTTCGGCACCATTACCAGCGTGCTCAAGCACGAGGGCGTGGTTGAAGGCGGCACCGGCGAGATGAATAAGGAAAAGGTCAAAGAATGAGGAACGGTAGGGGAGAGTAAAAATGGCGTTGGAGTTATTTTATATTACGAATCGCCCGATGGTTGCTCAGATCGCTCAGCAAGCGGGAGTGGATCGCATCTTCTTGGATATGGAATGTATCGGCAAGGAAGAGCGCCAGGCCGGTATGGACACGGTTAAGTGCAGCCACACAATAAATGACGCGGTGGCAATTCGGCGAGAGTTGACAAGCGCGCGGCTGATGGTTCGCGTGAACCCAATTCACAAGGCGGTGCCGGGTTTTGCGGATTCTCGCGAAGAGATCGATCGCGTGCTGGATGCAGGTGCGGATATTATTATGTTGCCGATGTACCGCACCGTGAACCATGTGGAAGAGTTTCTGCGGATCGTCGACGGCAGAGCGAAAACAACACTGTTGGCGGAAACGCCGGAGTCCTGCGATGTTATGGACGAGGTGTTAAAGATCGCAGAGGTAGATGAGCTCCATATAGGCCTAAACGATTTGCATTTAGCGTATCACAAAAAATTTATGTTTGAATTGCTTGCTGACGGCACGGTGGACGCAGTGTGCGCAAAGATCAAAGCGAGCGGAAAGCCGTTTGGCTTTGGCGGTATAGCGCGTATCGGATATGGCATGCTGCCGGCCGAATATGTCATCGGCGAGCACTATCGCATTGGTTCGACACGCGCCATCCTGTCCCGCAGTTTTTGCAATGCGGATAAGATCGAGGATATTGAGACGGTGCGTGATTTGTTTGTAGAAGGGCTTGCGCATATCCGCGAAACAGAAAAACGCGTTAGCGCGTATGGCGAGACGGAATTCCGCGCCAACCGAGAAGAAGTCGTCCGCCGCATTGAGAAAATTGTATCAACGCTGTGAGGGGATTCATTTGGAAAATAAGCAACCGATTAAAATTTGTGCTTTGACCACCATATCCAAGACGATGGATTGGTTTATCGTTGATTCGATGCGCAATCTCGCCGCGAACGGCTACGAGGTCACGCTGGTGTGCAATATGGAAGAGGGCTTCGCCGAACGGAATGGCGATTATGCGACCTGTATTCATCTGCCGATGAGTCGCGGCATCAGCGTTTCTGATTTGATAAAAACGCCGTTGCGTTTGCGCAAGATTTTCCGCGAGGGACAGTTTGATATTGTGTATTACACATCGCCGAATGCAGCGATGTACGCGTCGGTGGCGTCGTGGCTGGCCGGAATCAAAAAGCGTGTGTACAGCCAGTGCGGCTTGCGGTATGTATCATTCACGGGCGTGCGGCGGTGGGTCTTTCGCTTTGTCGAGAAGCTGACGTGCATGTTCTCAACGCATGTGCGCGCGCAAAGCCCGATGAATCGGCAGTTCGCCATCGACGAAAAGCTGTGCCCTGCGCACAAGATCTCGGTAGTGGGTATCGGCGGTACGACGGGCGTTTCGCTCGCGCAATGCGATGGGTTCGATCACACCGAAGCGCGTGTGCGGTTGCGTGAACAATACGGCATCGCGCAAGAGGCTTTTGTGTTCGGCTATGTCGGGCGCGTGAATGCAGACAAGGGCATCAACGAGTTGCTCACGGCATTCGATGATGTAAAGACAACCTGTCAAAACAGTGTGCTGGTGTTGGTCGGCATGCTGGACGATACTAACCCGATCGACGCAGATAAGTTGGAACGCGCCCAGGCAGATCCCACGATCGTGCTCACGGGGAATGTGCCGCCGTCGCAGGTGTATGAGCATATGGCGATGTTTGATGTGCTCACTCACCCGACTTATCGTGAGGGCTTCGGCAAGGTACTGCAAGAGGCGATGGGCATGCGTCTGCCGATCATCACCACCAACGTCCCCGGTCCTTCCGAGGTGGTGGAAAACGGTGTATCAGGTGTGTTGGTCGAGGCAATGGACAGTGCCGATCTGGCGGAGAAGATGAAGCTCGTCTACAAAGACGATGTGCTGCGCGAGAAGCTGGCGGCAGAGGGCCGCAAACGCGCGCAAACCTATTTCGATCGCCCGATCATGCTTAACAATATTTTGCAGGATATGAACGCCATTGTCGAAAAGTGACGGGAGGTTCAACGGTATGGTGAAACCGATCATCATTATAGGTGCCGGCGGTCACGCAAAGGTGCTCGCGGATGCGGTGATCAAAAGCGGAGAAAAGCTGCTTGGATTCTTGGACGATACGGTCACCGGCGAGGTGATTGGCGGATATTCGGTGATCGGCATCGTCGCTGACTGCGAACGGTATGCCGATCAAGCGCGCTTCGTCATCGGTATTGGAAACAATGCCGTGCGGCGTTGCATTGCCGAACAGTACGCGCTCGAGTGGGCGACGGTGATACATCCGTCCGCGCAGATTGGACTGTGCGTAGCGCTTGCCGAAGGAACGGTAGTGCTGGCCAACGCGGTGATCAACAGCCATGCAACGGTCGGAAGACACAGCATCATAAACGCGGCTGCTTTGGTGGACCATGACGCCGTTGTCGGAGACTTTGTGCATCTGTCATCTCATGCAACGCTGTGCGGTGCGGCGAAGGTGGGCGAAAACACCGTGATCGGCGCCGGCGCTGTGGTGCCCCGCTTGATGACGGTGCAAGAGGGCGTCGTGATTGCTGACGGTTCAGTATATATGTGCGAATAATCGCAGGGAGGGTGGAACATGCGCTTTTCTGTTATTTTACCGGTCTACAATGTAGAGAAGTACTTACAACTGTGCGTCGACAGCGTTCTTGCACAGACCTTTAACGATTATGAATTGATTCTGGTCGACGACGGCTCGACGGACGGCAGCCCACAACTGTGTGATAAGCTGGCCGAGCAGGATGCGCGCATCCGTGTTATTCACAAGCCGAACGGCGGCTTATCTGACGCGCGTAATGCCGGCACCGCTGACGCCAAGGGGGATTACATCATCTATATTGACAGTGATGACTTTGTGTTGTCGAACACCTTTTTGGAGCAGGTGGCAGACAAGGCGGCAGATTTCCCCGATTTGATTTTCTACAAATTTGTGAAATATTTTGATAGCGACGGCAGAAAGGAACCGTGTCGCTTCTCTTATGTGAACGCGATGCAGCAGCCGGGATATACTGAGCAGATTCGCGCCTTGGTGGAGGCGGATGCTTTCTACGGGATGGCGTGGATCAAAGCGATCAAGCGCAGCTTGTTGGTGGATAATCGCATCGCGTTTGAGGTGGGCTTGCTCGGCGAGGATATGGAATGGAATTATCACGTTGTCTATCATGCACGCAGTGTGTCGTTTGTTGATGAGGCGTTTATCGCCTACCGTCAACGAGAAGGATCCATCACTTCTACGCATAAGTTAAAAAACCTCACCGATTTCATTTACGTGTTGGAGAAGTGGGCTAACCGAATCCGTGAGGACGACAGCGACACCGCGTGGAAGCACGCGCTGTACGGGTCGCTGGCCAAGTACTATAGTAATCTCTATGTGGTGTATGCGCGTCTGCAGGATAAGAATAAAAAGCAGTACAAAAAACAGATCAAGGCGCTGGATTGGCTGTGGCAATACAGCCTCAGCCATCGTCCCAGAACCGTGGCAAAGATTTACGGTATTCTTGGGTTTAATTTGACCATCATGCTATTAAAAATTTTAGATAGGATTAAATGATTATGAGTGAAAAAGCAATGCCAAAGGTGCTGGCGATTTCGCTGAGTACTTGGCGCGAGGACAGCGGTATCCACACGCAGACAGATCTGTTTAAGTTCTGGCAACCCGATAAGGTGGCACAGATCTACACAAAATCCGATCTCCCCAACACCCCGGTTTGTAATAAGTTTTTTCGCATTGCGGAGAACGAGGTTATCAAGAGCGTGTTTAAACGCCGTGCGGTCGGTAAAGAGGTCGAAAACGGCGGCGGCGCTACGCAGACCGAGCAGGCGGCTATCCGTCAGGAAGCCGAGCTGTACAAGATGGCGCACAAGAAAAAATCGTGGTTTTATACGCTGGCACGTGAATGCGTGTGGTGGCTCGGCTGCTGGAAGAGTAAGGCGCTCGACCGCTTTGTCGAGGAGTTTGATCCCGACGTGTATTTCGTGCCGATTTACCCCGTCGCCTATATGGGATGGATTCAACTCCACATACTCAAAAAGCATCCAAAGCCTTATGTGTGCTATCTGGCGGATGACAACTATTCCTATATGGCGTGTGGGAAAAATCCGCTTGCCTATATTCATCGGTTTATCCTTCGCCGCGTGGTAAAAAAGCTTGCGACCAACTGCGACGAGATGTTCACCATCACCAAGACCGAGGCAGAGGATACCGACAACCTTTTTGGCACGCACAGCGTCGTGCTGACCAAGGGCATTGATTATACGGGGCTTACCTTTGAGCGCCGCAAGCCGCAAAATCCGATCAAGCTGGTGTATACCGGAAATTTGGTCATCGGTCGCCATTACTCGCTCGCCGCGATCGCACGGGCGCTGGCGAACATCAATAAAGACGGCGTCAAAATGACGCTGGACATCTATTCGCCCGACACCTTCGACGAGAAGACGATGGAACTGTTCAATTCGAACGGGTGCTGTTTTCACGGACGAGTTCCGCGTGAGGAAGTGTACGCGATTCAAAACGCGGCAGACGTGGTGGTGTTTGTGGAGTCGCTCGAGAAGGCGCATCGTTATGCGGCGCGGCTTTCGTTCTCCACGAAGCTGACGGACTATTTCAAGAGCGGTAAGTGCATTTTTGCGGTTGGCGACGAGGCGATCGCGCCGATCGAGTATTTGCGCGATAATGACGCGGCGGTGATCGCCAATGAGTATGAGCAGATCGAGATGCGCCTGCGCGCGTTGGCGGAAGATCCGACGCTGATTCCCGTTTACGGTGAAAAGGCGTTTGAATGCGGTCGCCGCAATCACGAGCGCTCGGTGGTGCGAGATACGTTCGTATCTACGCTCACGCGCGCCGCGGATAAGGGGTAACAACTATGAATGCAGGTTCTGTGAAACGTGCGCAGACCGTCGAGCGGTTGGTCGCCGAGGGCGTGCCCTTTGAGCATGCGCAGACAATGGCAGACTGCTTGGTCACAGCGGATGACTATGGCGTCACGTCGCACGGCTGTCGGATGCTGGATGCGCACTTGGATAAGATTCGTCGCGGCGGATATAATCTTGCACCGACGATGTCTGTGCTGCGTGAGACAGCAGCGTTCGCGGTGATCGACGGAGATAATGCGCTCGGTCCCGTGTCGGCGATGCGGTGCATGCAATACGCGATGCAAAAGGTCAAGGATAGCGGTGTGTTTACGGTTTTCAGCCGTAATAACAACACGTTTGGTCCGGCGTTTTACTATTCGCTTAAAGCAGCCGAACAGGGATATATCGCCTTTGTCTGCTCCAATAGCCCGGCGCAAATGGCACCGATCGGCGGTAAGGAGAAGATGCTCGGCACCAACCCGTTTGCAGCGGTGATTCCGGTTCCGGGCGGCGATCCGATCATGTTGGATATGGCGACCAGCGTGGTGGCGAAATCCAAATTCAAGGAATACAAAGAACGCAGCGAGCGACTGCCTGAGGGTTGGGCTCTCGATGAAAACGGCAATCCGACCACCGATCCCGACGAGGCCATGCGAGGGCTGGTGTTGCCGATGGCCGGCTTTAAGGGCTATGGCATCGCGATGCTCATCGACGTCATCGCCGGCGCACTCTCGGGTGCGGCATATCTCAACCGCGTCGGTCGTTTTTACGGCGAAGACGGTTCGCATATGAACGTCGGCTTCTGCCTGACAGTGATCGATCCGTATGCGGTGCTCGGTGAGGAATACGACGCGATCGTACGCGACTATATAGACACCCTGCGCGGTTCGGCGTCTGCCGAAGGGCGAGCGATCGCACTTCCCGGTGACGATCGCATGGCGTATTTTCACCATAACAGATGATTTCAACGATAATTTCAATAATGAAAAAGAGGTTGAATCTATGAAAATCCTGTGGATTACGAATATGCTGTTGCCGGATGCGGCGGAGTATTTGGACGAGCAGACCGGTTCAAGCGGCACGTGGATGATCGACATATCCCGTAAGCTTGCGCAAGGAGAAGACACAGAGTTGGCGGTGGCTTGCATCCATGGCGACGAATACCGCGTGTTTGACCATGCGGGCATTCGATGGTATCTGTTGCCGGGAACCGGCAAAACGATGCTGTTTTATACCAAGTCCTTGGAGAAGCTGTGGAAACGGGTACGCGATGATTTTGCGCCGGATCTGGTACATATCCACGGCACGGAGTATTCGCACGGACTGGCATTTATGCGTGCTTGCCCTGAGATTAAAGCGATCATTTCCGTACAGGGGATCCTCAACCGCATTAAAGACGTGGATTTTGGCGGTCTGCCTCGTCGCCATTTCATCTTCGGCCGCACGTTTCGACAGTATTGCCGCCTCAACGGAGAATATGAGCTGCACTGCCTCCACTGTATAAATGCAAAGCATGAACGGGAGATGTTGGAACGTGCGTATGCCATTAATGGCGTTAACGTGTGGGATACATCGCTGTGTAAGAGCATTAATCCGTCGCTGAAGGTGTATAAGATCGAATATAACCTGCGCGACGAGATGTACGATTCGCCAAAGTGGTCGTTGGATGCGGTGCGTCGGCATACGATCTTCACGAATCCCGGCGGCACGCCGCTTAAAGGCGTGCATCAGCTGTTGGAGGCGGTGGCGCTACTCAAGGATAAGTATCCGGATATTCTTGTGCGTGTCCCCGGCATGGGGCGGGACGGCCGCCTGACGGTTGCCTCGGCGTACGCAAAGTATATCCAAAAGCGTATAAAATCCTTGGGACTGGAAAACCATGTGGAGTTTCTCGGTCGGCAGACCGGCGCGCAGATGTGTGAGAATATGCTCACCGCGCACGCGACGGTGATACCGTCGGCGATCGAGGGCACATCTTTGATCTTGCGCGAGGCGATGTTCCTCGGCTGCCCGTGTATTGCCTCGTTCCGTGGCGGCATGGCGGATTTTATTGCGGATAAACAGGACGGCTTTTTATATGACTATCAGGAATACCCCGTGCTGGCGGCGCGGCTGGACGAATTGTTCTCGAACGATGAGCTGGCGAAGCGATTTTCCGCCGCAGCAATCGAAAAGGCGACCGTCGCCCACGATCGCGAACGTAACGTTGCGGATTATATAGCGATGTATCACGATATTTGATCAGGCGAGGAGGAAAAGCCCTATGAAATTAACTATTGTTATTCCGGCATACAACGTGGAGAAATATATCAAAGCGTGCTTGGATAGTTGTTTGAATCAGGACTTTACCGATTATGAAATCGTTTGCGTAAATGACGGTTCGACAGATAATACGGCAAGCATTCTGGATGAGTATTCCGAGAAATATCCGTGCATCAAGACGGTGCATAAAGAAAACGGCGGTGTCAGCAGTGCACGTAATGTTGGAATGCAGGTGGCTAAAGGCGAATGGTTATGGTTCGTGGATAGCGATGATTGTATTTCTCCCAATTGTCTGGCGGCGTTGTATAACATCGTAAAAACAAATGAGGCGGAGCTGCTTGTTTTTGATTGTCAGTATTTATCGGCGGAGGGCGAGATCCCGGTTGCAGCGGAGGAATTTGGCGAACCGATTCGTTGTAACGGAACATACGAGGTGTTAACCACTTATCCGACAAAGAATTATGGAAACGGACCATTCTTTTATTGGTTTAGAAAAGATATACTATCTGCTAATGCTATTTGTTTTGACTGCGAGATGAAATATGCCGAAGATACAAAATTCGTTTTTGAATATAAAATAAAATGCCGAGATGCGGTGCTGATTGATGCGCCGTTGTATTATTATCGACAGCATTCAGGGTCGGCAATGCATAATTTGGATTGTAGCGAGCACCTGCGCTCTATGAAAAAACTTTGTTATCTGTACAAAGAATCTCTGTCGGAAGTGCAGGATGAACGGTTAATAAGAAAAATCAAAGCCAACCAGGATGCTGCAACAAAAGCGGTTTTGCTTGATCTTGCTTTGTACATACGGAATTATAGTAAAGCAAAAGAGGAACTGGCAATCTTGGAAAGAGACGGGTTGTATCCTTTTGCGATAAAGCAAAAGGGGAATTTCCTTTCCGTGTTTCGTAATAAGAACAAGAAACAAATCGCAATTAATCTTTTGTATAAAATCTTCCGCTTTAAGAAAATGTATTTGGCATTGTGCCGGGTGTTATCCGGAAAATGAGAGAAGGGAAATCGCACTATGCTTGTCTGGTTGACTGCAATGGGAGCGCTCGTTTTTTTGGCAGTGGCTATCAAGCCAAAGGACGAACAATCCAAAAAACGTTTTTTTTGGCTGGCAGCAATCGTCTTGATTATTCTGCTCGGCTGCCGCAACGCCATGGTGAATATTGGCTCGGACTTGAATAACTATTATCGCATGTACGAACGGGCGATTCGCGCAGATTGGCAAACCTATGCGCAAAATCCGTCGGTGGAGATTGGTTATTTGGCGATCAATTTTGCGTTGGCAAAGGTGTTCCCCTGGCCGCAGTTTATATTGTTTGCACAAGCGGCGTTTTGCGTCGGCACATATTTTTATTTTATCCATAAAAACACCAACAACGTCAACATTGCCACCATCTGCTTTGTCAGCTTCGGCGCGTTCCAGTTTTTCCTCACCGGCTTTCGTCAGTCGGTTGCGATCTGTATTGGTCTGTTGATGTTTGAGGTGGCGAAGAAAAAGAAATGGGTCCTGTATCTTGTGCTGTATGGGCTGGCGATCAGCATGCACCAAACGGCGGTGGTTTTGTTGCCGATATACCTGTTGGTCAACATGAAGAATAAGATCGGCAACAATGTGCTGGTTTTGGGCGTCTCCTGCGGGTTGTTGTTCTTTTCGAGCGAATTGTTGGAGTTTGGAATCGACGCATTCGGCAAAGAGTACGGAATGAGCTATGTTGGTAACCTGCTGGGTGGATTAGTGCCGATCCTTATCTATACGATCATCTTTATTTTGTGTTTTGTCAATAAGTCGATCGCCGAGCCGAAAGACAACTATATAGGCTTGGTGCGATTGTTGATCGTTGGCACCGCAACATATTTACTGCGCTATGAAGCGACGATCATGGAACGCATCAGCATGTATTATACGGTGGCGGCGGCTCCGTTGTTGGCGGAGAATATCGACCGCTTCAAGCCCGGCTTTGATCGCCGTTTGGCCAAGGTGCTGTGTGTCATTTGCTGTATAGGCCTATTTACGTGGCGTGTCATGACGCAGTATGGCGGCTATACTTTCTTTTGGCAATAACGAATGGTGTTGAGGTGTTACGATGAGTGAGTTAAAACCGTTCCTCGCCGATGTTCCCGTGCGGGTGAATATATGGATCCGTCCGGAATGTCAAAAAAAGCAGTTTGAGGTTCTTCGTCAGGCGCGTCCTTCGGTGCTGTTCCTCATCTCCGACGGCGGACGCAATGAAACAGAATGGGCAGCCATTCGGGAGAACCGTGCACTGTTTGATGATGGGATCGATTGGGACTGCAAGGTGTATAAGATCTACGAGGACAAAAATAACGGTCTGTACACCATGTCAAAAAAAGGGACGGATCTTATTTGGTCGACGGTGGATCGGTGTATATTCTTGGAGGACGACTACGTGCCGTCGGTAAGCTATTTTGCGTTTTGCGCCGAGCTACTGGAAAAATATAAGGACGACGAGCGTATCCAGGCCATCTGCGGCATGAACCACTGCGGCAAGTGGGAAAAGGCGAGCGCCGATTATTTCTTCGCCGACGAAGGCTCGATCTGGGGCATGGCTTCATGGAAACGCTCGCACGAGTCGCGCGATCCGAGCTTCTCATACAGCAAAGACCCGTATACCATGGAGCTGCTGCGTGAGCAGACCAAGAACGATAAAGGTTTTCGCCGAGTGATGGAGGGATATGCACACAATGACCGTTATGGTGGACATGCACCCGGCGGAGAGTTTTATCATCGGTTGGAGATCTATGCGCAGCATCGGTTGTATATTATCCCGACACGCAATATGATCTGCAATATCGGTTGCACCGCGGACAGTGCGCATGCCGCCGAATATAAATTGTTGCCGAAGGGGATTCGGAAGATATTCAATATGAAAACCTATGAATTGGAGATGCCGATCAAGCATCCGTCCTTTGTCATTCCCGATACAGGCTATTCCAAAGCGCGTGCGCGCATCATGGGCGTCGGGCATCCGCTGGTCAGGCGTTGGAGAAGCATTGAATCTGCGTTGCTCGCGTTGCGGTATAAGGGCCTGGGCGGTGTATTTGCAAAGTTTAAAAAGATGGTTTGTCGCCGCAAAAAGATGGAAACGTAAGACTTGCGATATAACAAGGGAGCCGTTATGAAGAAGATCAAACTCAGTCAAGTGAAATTGGGCGCCATGATATCCTATTTGGCACTCGGCGTCAATATACTGGCCGGTCTTTTGTACACACCGTGGATGGTGGATAAGATCGGGCAGTCAAACTACGGCCTGTACACGCTGGCGAACTCGCTGATCGGTATATTTATGCTGGATTTCGGCTTGGGCTCCGCCGTGTCGCGTTTCGTATCGAAATACCGCGCGGAGGGGGACCTCAAGGGCGCGAACAATATCATGGGCTTGATCTACAAGCTGTATTTCGCCATCGACGCGGTCATCTTCGTCGTGTTGGCGGTGCTGTTCTTCTTCCTGGAGGCGATCTATACCAAACTGACGCCGGCGGAGCTGGATCTGTTCCGCGTGTTGTATGTCATTGTGGCAGGCTTTAACGTGGTGTCCTTCCCGTGTGCACCTCTCAACGGTGTGCTCAACTCGTATGAGAAATTTATTCAGCTGAAATCATGCGATCTGTTCCATAAGCTATTCACGGTCGTTTGCGTAGTGATTGCGCTGAATTTCTCGAACAGCGTGGTGCTGGTCGTGGCGGCGAACGTGGCGAGTAGTCTGCTGACGATCCTCATCAAGCTTGTCATCGTCAAGTCCACCGTGCCGCTGAAGGCCAACTTGCGCGCCAGCGGCGCCGATTTATACAAGACGCTGTTCGGGTTCACCGTGTGGACGGCAATCATCAACATTATGCAACGCTTCACCCACAGCTTTGCGCCGTCGGTGCTCGGCATGACCGCGAGCAGCTTGGAGATCGCGGTGTATGCGCCGGCGGTCACTCTCGAGGGGTATTTTTATGCGTTATCAATGGCGGTCAACGGCCTGTTCCTGCCGCGCGTGTCGCGCCACATTGCCAACAAGGAGGAGGACAAGATCCTGCCGCTGATGGTCAAGGTCGGTCGGTATCAGATCCTGTTTCTTGGTCTCGTGTTCGTCGGCTTCGTGTGCGTTGGCCGCGATTTTATGGTGCTGTGGATGGGACCGGAGTATGAAAAAACCTATTATTGCACGATGATCATTCTGCTTCCGACGCTGATTTCCGCGTCTATGCAGATTGCCGGCACAACGGTTATCGCGAAAAACCTGATTCGGTATCAAGCAATTTGGATGATTATATCAGGGACGATCGGTCTTGCACTGTCGTATGTGTTGTCAATATATGTCGGCGCGATCGGCGTGTGTATCGGCACCGCGACGACCGCGCTTGCCAATACGGTGTTCAACAACGTTATCTACAAGAAAAAAGCCGGCATCAATATGACGGAATTTTATAAAAAATGCTATCCGCGTGCCATTCCCGTGTATGGTGTGGCGCTGGCGTTCGGATTCTTGGTGTTGCCGCTCGTACCGCTGACCGGCTGGCTCGGCCTGGTGGTCAAGGCGGCGATGCTCGCGGTGGTGTTCCTCGCCATGTGCCTCGTCTGCGGTCTGACCGCGGCGGAGCGCAAGGGTCTGTTCAACAAATTGCTCAGAAGGGGTTGACGCTATGAATATACTCATCACCGGTGCGGCCGGTTTTGTGGGCAAAAACCTGACGGCGGCGTTGCAAAGCGTGCGCGACGGCAAGGATAAGACCCACCCTGATCTCGTCATCGACGAGATCTACACCTACGACGTCGATTCCTCGCCCGAGGAGCTGGACGCTGCGTGCGCCGCGTGCGATTTCGTGTTCAATCTCGCCGGCGTCAACCGTCCCCGGAACGCGGAGGAGTTCATGCAAGGGAATTTTGGCTTTGCCTCCACCTTGCTCGACACCCTTAAAAAGCATCGAAACACCTGTCCTGTGATGCTGTCCTCCTCCATTCAGGCGACCCTCATCGGCCGCTACGACGGCGACTACGGACGCAGTAAAAAGGCAGGAGAGGAGCTGTTCTTCGCTTACGGCGAAGAAACGGGAGCCAAGGTGCTGGTCTACCGCTTCCCCAACCTGTTTGGCAAATGGTGCCGCCCGAATTATAACTCCGCGGTGGCGACGTTTTGCCATAATATTGCCAACGACCTGCCCATCACGGTCAGCGACCGCGGCGTGCAGTTGGAATTATTGTACATAGACGATCTGGTCGACGAGATGCTCGCCGCACTGGAAGGCAAGGAGCACCGTTGCCGCTTTGACGGCGTTGACACGGTGTTGTGCGACGACGGGCGCTATTGCGCCGCGCCGATTACGCACAAGGTGACGCTCGGCGAGATTGTCGACCTGCTCGACACCTTTAAGGATCAGCCGACCACCCTCGTGATGCCGCCGATCCCCTACGGCTCGTTTGCCAAGAAGCTGTACAGTACGTATTTGTCGTATCTGCCGCGCGAAAAGGCGGCGTTTGCGCTTAAAATGAACGTTGACGCGCGCGGCAGCTTCACCGAACTGCTCAAAACCGCCGATTGCGGTCAGGTGTCGGTCAACATCTCCCTGCCGGGCATCACCAAGGGCCAGCACTGGCACCACACCAAGTGGGAGTTCTTTATCGTCGTCAGCGGTCACGGTCTGATTCAGCAGCGCCGCATCGGCTCGGACGAGGTGCTGAATTTCGAGGTCAGCGGCGACAAGATCGAGGCGGTGCACATGCTGCCCGGCTATACGCACAACATAATCAATCTGTCCGACACGGAAAATCTGGTAACGGTGATGTGGGCCAACGAAGCGTTTGATCCGAACAAGCCCGACACCTTTTTCGAGCCGGTCGAATAACAAGGGACGTTATAAAGAGGAGGAATTGTATGCAGTTCAACGTTAACCATCCGATCCTGTACGTGCTTGTCGGCGCGATCATCGCGCTGGTGCTCGCACAATCGGTGTATTTTCTCGTGCGTGCGATGAAGCGTGCCAAGGAGCTTGGCATTTCCGCCGAGACGGTCAAAAAGACCATCACCTCGTCGGCGCTGTTCACCGTCGCACCGGCGATCTCGATCCTCGTGTGCGTGCTCGCGCTGTCCAAGAGCTTGGGCGTGGCGTTGCCGTGGTTGCGTCTGTCGGTTATCGGCTCGATGAGCTATGAGACCGTTGCCTCGCAGAACGTGCTCAACGCCGCCGGCTTGGAGGGCGGTGCGACCATCACCGATCCGTCGATCTTTATTTCGGTGGTGTGGGTAATGACCCTCTCCATCGCTGCCGGTCTTGTGTTGGTGCCTTTCATGACCAAGGGCATCCAAAGCGGCATGACCAAGATGGGTATGAAGGACAAGAAGTGGAGCGAGATCTTCAACAGCGCGATGTTCCTTGGCATGATCTCCGCGTTTCTCGGCTTTGTGTTTTGTGACGTGCTCAATGTCGCCAAGGGCGACCTGACCTGCCTGATCCCCGTGTGCGTGATGCTGTCCAGCGCCTTGATCATGGCGGTGTGCGGTCTGCTCGCGACCAAGGGAAAGGTTCGCTGGATGAACGATTATGCGTTGCCGATCAGCCTGGTGGGCGGTATGGCGTTGGCCATTCCGTTTACCAACTGGTTGCGTTGAGGAGGTGGAAACGATGAGAGAGAAAAAGACGTTAACGTATATGGAAAGTGTCCACCGCGACGGGCGCAGGTGGGGCATCATCATCGGTCTGGTGTTGCTCGCTTTTCCGGCGGTGCTCATGGTGCTTTTTAACGCCATGCCGGAATGGTCGTCGTTCGGAAAAGGGCTGCTTGCCACCGCGCCGATGTACTGGGCGGTGGGTATCGTGGAGATCTTCACCTATGTGCCGATGCTCGGCGCCGGCGGCACCTATCTTTCTTTTATCACCGGTAATATTTCCAACCTGAAACTGCCCTGTGCGTTGGATGCGATGGAGCGCGCCGGCGTCAAGGCGACCGACGAAGAGGGTGAGGTCATCTCGACCATCGCCATCGCGGTATCCAGCATCGTGACCACGGTTATTGTCATCATCGGCGTCATCTGTATTGTGCCGCTGACCCCGATTTTGGAGGCGGACGTGCTCAAACCTGCTTTCGATCAGATTTTGCCGGCGTTGTTCGGCGGTCTGGGCGTGGTGTTCGTGTCGAAAAATGTCAAGCTCGCCATCGCCCCGATTATTCTCATGTTGGTGCTGTTCATCTTTGTGCCGGCGCTTAACGCAGGCACGGTCGGTATCATGGTGCCGGTCGGCGTGCTGTTCTCCATCGGCGTGGCGCGCGTGATGTATAAGAAAGGGATGCTGTAATGATCGTGTTGTGGATCCTTTTGGCGGCAGTCGTTGTGCTGCTCGCCGTGGTGCTGGTGCGTGCGTTGGCATTTCGCCCGAAGCCGAGTGTCGCGGTACAAGAGAACGCCGTGACCTTTGACCGCGATCGCGCGGTGGAGAATTTGCGCCGCCTCGTGCAGTGCAAGACCATCTCCTATAAGGATGCTTCTTTAGAGGACGACGCGGAATTCGAAAAGTTGCTTTCGTTGTTGCCCGAACTGTTCCCACAGGTGTACGCCACCTGCACGGTGGACAAGCTCGCCGACCGCGGTCTGCTGTTCCGTTGGAAGGGCAAGGCGTCGGATGCGCCGGCAGTGATGATGGCGCACTACGACGTCGTGCCGGTCAACGAGGATATGTGGGACAAGCCGCCGTTTGACGGCGTGATCGAGGACGGTGTGCTGTGGGGACGCGGCACGCTGGATACCAAGGTGACGTTCAGCAGCGTTCTCACTGCGGCGGAGCATCTCATCGGGGAGGGCTTTGTTCCCGAGCAGGATATGTATTTTGCTTTCTCCGGCGGGGAAGAGGTCAACGGACTTGGCGCTGTGCACATCGTCGACTATTTTGAGTCGCAGGGCATCACGCCGTCGCTGGTCATCGACGAGGGCGGCGCGGTCGTGGAGGATGTGTTCCCCGGCGTGAAAGCACCTTGCGGCATGATCGGTATCGCGGAAAAGGGCATCATGGACGTGCGGTATACCGCGCTGTCGAGTGGAGGTCACGCGTCCGCGCCCAAGCCGAAGATGCCGGTCGATACTCTCGCACGTGCCTGCGCGCGCTTGCTGGATCATCCATTCAAATTGCGCATCGCGCCGCCGGCGGCGCAGATGTTTGATACCCTCGGGCGTCATTCGAACTTCCTCTATCGTATGATCTTTGCGAATCTGTGGCTGTTCAGTCCCGTGCTGGATATGCTGTGCAAAAAAAGCGGCGGCGACCTCAACGCGTTGCTGCGCACCACCGTGGCGTTCACGCAGATGAGCGGCAGCTCGGCGTCCAACGTCATTCCGCCCAAGGCGACGATGGTGTCGAATATTCGTCTGAATCCCCTGGAAACGATGGCGACCGCCAAGGCGTATATTGAGAAGACCATTGCAGACGACAGCGTGCAGGTGGATATTCTGTACGGCACCGATCCCAGCCGCATCTCGCGCACCGATTGCGACGGCTGGAACAGGGTCGCCACCGCGGTGGCGTCTACCTGGCGCGGCTGCATCGTCACACCGTATCTGATGATGCAGGCATCGGATTCACGCCATTACGGGCGTATCTCCGACCGTGTCTATCGCTTCTCTGCGATGGATCTTACGCGCGAGGAGCGTGCGAGCATCCACGGCAACAACGAGCGTATTCGTCTCGATTGCCTGTGCCGCGCGGTAGAGTTTTATATTCGTTTAATGAGTCAGTGTTAATTTAAGAGGTGTTTTTATGGCAACAAAGCGATTCGCCTGGCCGACCAGCGGCAAGGCGCTGAATGAAAATATCGTGTGCGGTGACAACTACCGCTTGACCGTTTTGACCGATTGTCTCATCCGTCTGGAACAGGACGATAAGGGACAGTTCGAGGACCGTGCGACCCAGATGGTGTTCCATCGCGATTTTCCGGCGGTGGACTACACCGTCACGCGTGAAGATGGCATATTGTGCATCGAAACGGCACAATTAAAGCTCACCTATACCGAGGGTGCGGCGTTTGCCGCCGACACGCTGTGTATCGCGCGCAAGACAGCGCCGTTGTGCGTGTGGCACTATGGCGAAAAGGCGCCGCAGCTCGGCGGCACCTATCGCACGCTTGACCGTTCCGACGGACCGATCAATCTCGACGATGGAGTTTGCTCGCGCAACGGCTATGCCGTCATTGAGGATAACGGTAAGGTCGTGCTGTCCGAGGATGGTTGGTTTGCGCTGCGCAACGAGCAGGCGGTCGATGTGTATTTCTTCGGTCACGGTCACGATTATCGCGGCGCGGTGGCGGATCTCTATCGTTTGACGGGCGCGCCGCCTCTGTTGCCTGACTATGCGCTGGGCAACTGGTGGAGCCGCTATTGGCCGTACACCCAAGAGGAGTATAGCACGCTGATGACGCGCTTTGAACGCGAAAAGATCCCGTTCTCGGTGGCGGTTGTGGATATGGACTGGCACACCGGCCTGCCCGAAGACGCGATCGACCCTGAGGAAAATCCGCGTTTGATGACCGGCTGGACGGGCTATACCTGGAACAAGGAGCTGTTCCCCGACTATAAGGAGTTCCTCCGCTTCCTGCAGGAACACAACCTCAAAACCGCGCTCAACCTACACCCGGCGCAGGGCGTGCGTTGCCACGAGGTGCAGTACGAGGAGATGGCGAAGGCGTGCGGCATCGACCCTGCCACGCGCAAGATGGTAAAGCTGGATATTCTCTCGCCGGAGTATATGGAGAAGTATTTTGACATTCTCCACCATCCGTACGAACAGGATGGCGTCAATTTCTGGTGGATGGATTGGCAACAGGGCACGGATTATTGGTGGGTGCATGACGAAAACCACCCCGAGAGTCCCTTGGAGGTTATCAACCCTCTGTGGCTGCTCAACCATCTGCACATTCTGGATATTCGCCGCAACGGCAAGCGCCCGATGTTCTTCTCGCGTTATTGCGGTCTGGGCGCGCATCGCTATCCTGTCGGCTTTTCGGGCGACACCGTGGTCAGCTGGGATGCGCTGGACTTCCAGCCGTATTTCACCGCCACCGCCTCCAACGCAGGATATAGCTGGTGGAGCCACGACATTGGCGGTCACATGCTCGGTCACAAGAGCGACGAGATGCAGGTGCGTTGGTTACAGCTCGGCGTGTTCTCGCCCATCAACCGCCTGCACGCAAGTATCAACCTGTTTGCCGGCAAGGAGCCGTGGAAGCTCGGCGCGTATGCGCGCCCGATCGCAGAGAAATGGCTTCGCCTGCGTCATCAGTTGTTCCCTTACACCTATACGATGAACTATCGCAATCATACGGCGCTCGCGCCGATGATCCAGCCGATGTATTACAGCCATCCCGAGTGTGACGCGGCGTATGAGCACAAGAACCAGTACTGGTTCGGCAGCGAAATGTTCGTCGCGCCCATCACCTCGCAGAACGATCCCGGTTGCATGATGGGAGCCGTGGACGTATGGTTCCCCGAGGGAGAGTGGTACGATTGCTTTAACGGCTGGAAATACCGCGGCGAGCGCGATCTGCGTGTCTATCGTCCGCTGGATCAGATGCCGATCTTCGCCAAGGCAGGCGCACTCATCCCGATGCAAAAGGATACCGGTGACAACCGTATGGGACGTAAAGAGGATATGCTGTTGTACGCCTTCCCCGGCGCCGACAACACCTTTACGCTGTATGAGGACGAGGGCGACGGCAGTGATTACGAGCAGGGTCGCTTCGCCACCACCGAGATCTCGATGGCGTGGGGCGATACCGCCACCGTTACCATCGCACCGTCGGTCGGCGCGGTCGATCTGTTGCCCAAGAAACGCAACTGGACGGTGTACCTGCGCGGCTTTGCCAAGGACGTGAGCGTCGTCGTTACCGTCGGCGGCAAGGCGGTCAAGGCGACCGCGTGGTACGAGGACGAGACCCATTCGATGGTGGTCTGTCTGGACGGTGTGGCGGTCAAAAAAGGCGCCGTCATCACCGTGACAGGTGCGGCGCTGTCGCACGATAACGAGGACGCCGAAGCGCGCATGATCGAGATCCTTGATCAGGCACAGACGGCGACCGCGTGGAAGAAGAGGCTCTGGGACGGCCGTGCGCAGGCGTCCGAGGAATGGAGCCGCGACTATACCGCCGAGCAGGCAGGCATCATCGGCGCATTGCGCGAGATGGAGCGTATCCTGCCGCGTTCGATGCGCAAAGAGATCGACATGAACGATCTGTATACCGCATAAAACGAGAAAACGACCCCGAGCCGTACGGCTCGAGGTCGTTTTAATTACATCTTATTTCTTTTTCTTGGGCTCTTTGATCTTGTTGAGCTTCTTGTTCAGGGCGAGCAGTTCTTCCTTGGTGAACTTCACGTCCATCATGCCGCCCATGAGGGTGAACAGGCGAAGCGCCGTAAAGCCACCCATCATCGCCATCATCTCGGGACCGACCTCAAAACCGGCGGCTTTGACCTTGCCGCCCTTCTTCTTGCCGCCCATCATCTTGCCCATGAGCTTCATGAAGATCATCTTGCCGCGGAAGGTGGAGATGATGTCGCTCATCTTGCTGTTGAGCGACAGACGACCGGCCGGCATGTCGATGTCAAACCAGTTGATGACCGCGCCCTCTTCTTTCAGGCGATAGTCCTCGTTGAACGCGTCGACCTTGCGGATGACGCTCTCGTCCTTGAGATCGCCGGCGACGGCGACCAGCGTGGTCTCGCCGCTGTTGGGCACGTCAAAGTAGAAGAAGTGGTCGGCGGCCGCCTTTTTGCCGAGAGAGACACCGTTGGCGAACAGCTCGACTTCGGGTTGGTTGGAATAGACGGTCACCTTGGTGACCTCCTCGACGCGGTCGACGTAGCGCTTGCCGCACAGATGCACGAACGGCTCGTCGGACAGCCACGCCTTGTAGGCGTAGAAGGCGTCCTTTTTGTACTTGCGGTCCATCGTGACCAGGCCCTTATGGTTCTGACCGTTCTCGCCACCCTCGCAACGCGCGTCGGCGCCGAAGTCGAACATGTTCCACACGTGGGTCGCCCACATATACTTACGAGTGAAGAGCTGCTTGATGAGTTCTTCGTGGTAGTACGCCTGATATTCCTCGGTGTAGTCGCCCTGACGCGGATCGGAGGTGTGCCAGTTGAGCGCCTCGCAGCCGGACTCGGAGCAGCCGATCGGGATGGTGGGATGCATGGCGTGGAACTTATCGAACCACGGGCCGTTCATATCCGTCTCGCCGCCGTACCAGCCGAAATAGTGGTTGTAGGATACGACGTCGGGGATTTGCAGATACGGATCGTCCATTTTGCACATGGACACCGCCGCGATGGTGGTCTTACGGGTGGGATCCATCTCGTGGCACAGGTCGTTGAGGATACGGTGATTTTCCAGCAGATCCTCGTCGGTGCCGCCGATGCCGAT
>JAFQFY010000072.1 GCA_017398485.1 Clostridia bacterium | reverse complement strand
TGCGGCTTGAACGTATAGCTCATGAACGCCGACGTGTCCTCGGTGAACTCGACGGATTTAACGTTGAGCTCATCCGCGATAATATCGGCGTAGAAACCGTCGAGCGTCTGCGGTGCCTGCACGTACATCTTGCCGAGCGGCGAGGTGAAGCTCGCCGTGGAGGATCTTCTCATTGACACCGCGCAGACGCAGGGCTATTATACCGTGTCCGACAAGGGCATCACTGTCGCGCTGGATACAAATCTCACCCCCGAGCTTATTGAAGAAGGCTTCGTGCGCGAGATCGTCAGCAAGATCCAGACCATGCGTAAGGAAGCCGGCTTTGAGGTGATGGATCGCATCACTGTGTCAGTCACCGGCAACGACAAGGTGCAGGATCTCGTTGCGCGCAACTGGGATACCATCGGCGGCGATGTGATGGCAAGCGATGTGAAGCTCGGTGAGTCCGTCGGCTATGTTAAGGATTGGAGTATCAACGGTGAAGCCGTCACGCTCGGCGTGGAGAAGAAGGCTTGACAGAATTTTGCACTTGAATATGCGTGCATAACGGTATATACTGAACTTAGATAAAGGAAAGGTGGTCAAATACCATGATCGTTACCAAAGAAAGCCTTATCGGCGCTATTTTAGACGAGGATCGCACCACGGCGCCCTATTTCCTCGAGATGGGTATGCATTGTCTGGGTTGCCCGTCGGCTCGCGGTGAGTCCCTCGAACAGGCGTGCGCCGTGCACGGCGTGGACGTCAACGTCCTCGTTGAGAAGCTCAACAAGCATTTCGGTAACTAAAAAAACAAGCGATATCCACCGACGCTGTCGGTGGATATCGCTGTATTGAGGAACGAATATGATACGTTTAGACGAACGACTGGCAACGGTGGCGTCGATGGTGCGCCGCGGCAGCCGCGTCGCCGATATCGGTACCGATCACGCGTATCTGCCGACCTATTTGGTGGAAAGCGGGATCTGCCCCGGCGGTATTGCGGCGGATATTCGGCAAGGGCCTCTGGATGCCGCCTGTCGCACCGTGACCGAAGCCGGCCTGACGGATGCGATCGCGGTACGTCTCGGTGACGGACTCGCACCGATCGAGTTCGGCGAAGCAGACGATATCGTCATTGCCGGTATGGGCGGCGAGACCATCGCTGAAATACTGTCTGCCGCCGTGTGGGTGAGGGACAGCCGTCTGCAATTCGTATTACAGCCTATGACGCGCGCAGAGGAACTGCGCCGCTGGTTGCTGACCAACGGTTTTACCATCACTGCCGAACGGCTTGTGCGCGACGGGCACCATCTGTACCCCGTGATGACCGCCGCATTCACCGACGCACCGCCCGAGGTCGATGAATACTACTTTTATGCCGGCTTTTTTACGGCACAGGAGGGGAAGCCTTACCGCGATATGATGGCGGAGCATTTGCGCCGTCGCGCCGCGGGCCTGCGTCACGGCGGCGATGAGGTTGGCGCGGCAACGCTCGAAGGCATCGCCGAACGCTTGTGCAAGGAGAACTTGAAATGATCAAAGAATTCAAGCTGTGGGAACGTGATATTCCCTATTACGTCGAAGAGGCGGAGTGCCCCAACCGTGTAACCGCTTACATACATGAAAACGGCGTACGTCCGGCCATGGTGGTGTTCCCCGGTGGTGCTTATATGAAACGTGCCGCGCACGAAGGAGTCGCTGTGGCGGAGTTTTATTATGAACACGGCTACAACGCCTTTGCGGTAGACTATCGCGTGGCACCAAATCGCCATCCGTCGCCGTTGACGGACGCACAACGCGCCGTCAAACTGGTGCGCCATCGCGCCGCCGAGTGGGGCGTTGATCCGAATCACGTGTTTGTGATCGGATTTTCAGCCGGTGGGCATCTCGCCGGTTGTGTGGCGACGATGGAGGACGTTTGCTGTGTCGGAGATGAGCTTGATACGGTCAACGCCCGCCCTGACGGCGCGATCTTATGCTATCCCGTTATTTCCTCCGATCCGACGATCGCGCATATGGGCAGCTTTGAAAATTTGCTCGGCGAGCGCGCTGCAGAGCTGCGCGATGCGTTCAGCGTCGATAGGAATGTGAGCGATGATACCTGCCCGTGTTTCCTGTTCCACACGATGGAGGACGCGACGGTGCCAGTGTACAACAGCTTTCGCATGTTGGAGGCGCTTCGCGCCCATAACGTGCCCACGGAAGCGTTTATTACGCCATACGGCAAACACGGTGTCGGTTTGGCGCAGGGGATGGACGGCTGTGAACGGTGGCCGTCACTCACGCTCGACTGGTTGCGCCGTCAATGCAAGTAAAAAACAAGGGTAAAGGTGGTTGCCTTTACCCTTGTTTTTTACTCTTTTTCGTGGTGTTGCTCGCCTTCAACGGCGTCGGGGATGTCGGGAAGCGTGACGCCCGACAATCCGGCACCGAGCGGTCCAATGAGAGGGAACACGTTGTCGGTGTTTGTGGTGTCCTGTACCTCATAGGTGCCGTATTTGTTGATGATATCCACCACGTCGACCGGCTCGCCGGGGACGGACTCGTCGGGCTTCATGGAGCGCAGGATCTCTTTTTTCTCGGGTTTATCCATTTCTATCACCTCGCGCCTATTGTGCGCGTTCGGCAAAAAAATATACGGTGTTCCGTCGGAACACCGTATAGGTCAGTCGTTATTCATCAAGTAGGAGAGGGTCATCAGGCTGTCGGACATGTGAACGTTTTCTACAATCGCGTCCGGGTGATCGTAGTTAATGTCGTAGTGGGAGAAGTTCCAGAATCCTTTGATGCCGCAGGCAAGCAGGCTGTCGACGATGGACGGTGCCGCTTCTTTCGGGATGCAGAGGATCGCCATGGCAGGCCTGCTTTGCTCACAGATGGTTTTGAGTTCCGTCGTGGGACGGATGATATGGCCGTTGAGGTCTTGTCCGATGAGGCCAGGGGCGTCGTCGAACACGCTGACGAGCCGGAAGCCTCGCGTTTCGAAGTTGATATGGTTGGCGACCGCCTTGCCGAGGTTGCCGGCGCCGACGAGGATCGCTTTGGTCGGCTCGGGGATGCCGAGGATGCGCCCGATCTCGTCGTAGAGCTGATTGACGTCATAGCCGGCGCCCTGCTGACCGAAACCGCCGAAGCAGTTGAGATCCTGGCGGATCTGGGAGGCGGTCAGACGCATGCGCTTTGACAGTTCGCCGGAGGAAATGCGGCTGATGCCGTTATTTTTCAGATCGTATAAAAAGCGGTAATACCGCGGCAAACGCCGAATGACCGGCATGGAAATAGTTGTATTTTTAGACATAGTTGTTACCTCGCTTAATATTCTTTAATATTATCGCGGATTTTGCGTGGTTTGTCAATAGGCGATAGCGAGACGTCCGATAAAAGCGTTCCGCACAGCAAAGGAAACAGCGACCACCCTGTCAGGATGGTCGCTGTATTTGGTGCGAGGAATGGGACTTGAACCCACACGTCATTGACACACGCACCTCAAACGTGCCTGTCTGCCTATTCCAGCATCCTCGCAAATAACGTTGCTATTATAACACTTACCTCTTCGTCTGTCAATGCTTTTTTGCGTAATATTTGTGTAAATTATAAATCACGCACATTAAGAATTCGGGCGGTTTTAAATAGATGCGTTTTTATTTGTCAATCAGTCGGTACATTTGCGTCTCTTGACAATTCGGCGAATCAATCGTATAGTTATGATAGGTAGAGGTGATGGTATGACACGGCAAGAATTATATGATAATTTGGAGATCTGTCCCGTGATCGCGGCGGTGCACGATAACCTGTTTGACGAGGCGCTTCGTTCGCCGTCGACGGTGATCTTTATGCTCGGTGGCAGTCTTCTGACATTGCAAGACAGGATCAAGGCTGCCAAAGAGGTGGGTAAGACCGTTTTTGTCCATATTGATCTCGCGGAGGGCATTGCCAAGGATCGCGCCGGTGTCGAGTATATCGCGCGTTGCGGTGCACACGGTATCATCAGCACCAAGGCGAATTTGATCAAGATTGCCAAGGAATTGGGACTACTGACGGTGCAGCGCTTCTTTGTCTACGATACGCAGGGCGTGGAGAGTATTGCCGGTATGCTGAACGTCAGTTGCTCCGATGTCGTTGAGATCATGCCGGGCGTCATCGGTAAGATCATTGAACGGTTTTCCTCGGTACGCGTGCCGCTCATTGCGGGCGGTCTGATCGAGACGAAGGCGGAGGTTACGGCGGCGCTTAATCTCGGTGCCTACGCTGTGTCGACCGGAAAAAAAGAATTGTGGTATCTGTAAAAAGCGGTTGACAAAATCCGCGTTTGTGCTATACTGTTCTTGTAGAGATTGAGAGTACACATATTCCGACGGGATAGGTGTACTCTCTTTTAATTTTGTCAGGAGGGTTTAACATGGCTAAAAACAACATCGTAGACTGGAAAACTATCACGAATTTCGTTATCGACGCGTTCGTCGGTTACGGCATTCCGCGCGAGGACGCGGAGATCTGCGCCGACGTGTTGCTGGAATCGGATAAGCGCGGCATCGAATCCCACGGTGTCAACCGCTTTAAGCCGGTGTACCTGGATCGCATCAAGGCCGGTATTCAGAACGCGGTGACCGAGTTGGAGATCGTCAAGGAGACGCCCACCACCGCCGTTATCGACGGTCATCACGGTATGGGTCAGGTCATCGGTCACAAGGCGATGAGCATGGCCATTGCCAAGGCGAAGGAATACGGCATGGGTATGGTCGTGGTGCGTAACTCCTGCCACTACGGTATCGCCGGTTATTACACCTCCATGGCGACCAAGGCCGGCTGTATCGGTATGACCGGCACCAATGCGCGTCCCTCGGTGGCGCCGACCCATGGCGTTGAGGGCATGTTCGGCACCAACCCGTTCACCATCGGCGTGCCTACCGACGAGGCGTTTGATTTCAACTTCGACTGCGCCACCTCTATCACCCAGAACGGTAAGATCGAGTATTACGAGCGTATCGGCGAGGAGGTGCACCCCGGCACCATCATCGGTGACGACGGTTCTGCTATTGAGGGCGACGCCGGTGTGGCGCTCAAGAAGATCCGCGGCGGCACGGCGGCGCTGACCACTCTCGGCGGCATCGGCGAGGCGCTCGGCGGCTACAAGGGTTACGGTTTTGCGCTGGCGGTGGAGTTCTTCTCCTCTATCCTGCAAGACGGCGCCTACGGCAAAGATCTCGACGGCAAGGATGAGAACGGCAATATCCGTCCCTATCAGCTCGGTCACTGGTTCATCGCCATCGACACCGATCACTTCATGGGTGAGGAGATCGCGCGCAAAAAGGCCGGCGACATCTCGCGCAGCATGCGTGCCTCCAAGAAGGCGCCGGGCGCTGAGCGCATCTACACCGCCGGCGAAAAAGAGTATGAGATTCGTTTGGCGCGCAAGGACGGCGTGCCGATCAACGAGTCGGTGCAGAAGGAGATCATTGCCGTGCGCGATGAGCTCGGTCTGACGCAGTACACGTTCCCGTGGGAGGCTTAAATAATGGATATCAAGGCAGAATCGCTGAAAAAGCACTACGAGTGGCAGGGCAAGATCGAGGTTATCTCCCGTGCGCCGATCGCATCGCGCGAGGATCTCTCGCTGGCGTATACGCCGGGCGTTGCCGAGCCCTGCTTGGTCATCAAAGACGATATCAACAAATCCTATGAGCTGACCCGTCGTTCCAACCTGGTCGCCGTCATTACCGATGGTACGGCGGTGTTGGGCTTGGGCGACATCGGTCCCGAGGCCGGCATGCCGGTCATGGAGGGCAAGTGCGCGTTGTTCAAGGCGTTTGCCGATGTGGACGCGTTCCCTTTGTGTATTAAATCCAAGGATGTTGACGAGATCGTGCGTACGATCTATTTGCTGTCCGGCTCGTTCGGCGGTGTCAATCTTGAGGACATTGCCGCACCGCGTTGCTTCGAGATCGAGCGCAAGCTCAAAGAGATCTGCGATATTCCGATCTTCCACGACGACCAGCACGGTACGGCGATTGTTGTCGCCGCGGCGCTTATCAACGCTCTCAAACTGGTCAAAAAGGATATCGGTGAGGTCAAGGTAGTCATCAACGGCGCCGGCTCGGCAGGCATTGCCATTGGCAAGCACCTGATGAATATCGGCGTGAAGAACCTTACCTTCTGCGATCGCTTCGGCATCGTTTGTCAGGGAGATCCCAACAACAATCCGGCGCAGGAGGAGATGGCGAAGGTCACCAATTTGGCGCACAAGACGGGTACGCTTGCTGACGCTCTCGTTGGCGCGGATGTGTTTGTCGGCGTGTCGGTGCCCAACGTTGTCACTCCCGAGATGGTCAAATCTATGGCGGCAGACAGTATCTTGTTCCCGATGGCGAACCCCACCCCCGAGATCATGCCCGACATCGCCAAGGCGGCGGGCGCGCGCGTGGTGGGCACGGGTCGTTCCGATTTCCCGAACCAGATCAACAACGTTCTGGCGTTCCCCGGCATCTTCCGCGGCGCGTTGGATTGTCGCGCAACCTGCATCAATGAGGAGATGAAGGTGGCGACCTCCTTTGCGCTCGCGTCGCTCATTCCCGACGAGGAGATCAGCGAGGAGAATATCATCGTCGGCGCGCTGGATAAGCGCGTGGCGGCGGCGGTCGCCGAGGCGGTCATCAAGGTCGCCAAGGAAACCGGCGTTGCGCGTATATAATACGAAAAAAAACAACGGTATGCCGTGTGGTATACCGTTGTTTTTTGTTGACATGTTTCGCGTTTTATATTATAGTTTGTATATAGCGTTTTTGAAGAGGTGAAAGCGATGAAATGGTCACTGGTCGTGCCGTGCTATAACGAAGAGAACAACGTGCGCCGCTTTATGGAGATCTGCCGTGAGGCGATCGGGGATAGTATGTCCTATGAGGTGGTGTTCGTCAATGACGGCAGCCGAGACAACACCTGGCAGAAGCTTAAAGCCTTG
Organism: Clostridia bacterium; assembly: GCA_017398485.1. Classification (GTDB taxonomy): domain Bacteria; phylum Bacillota; class Clostridia; order Oscillospirales; family Acutalibacteraceae; genus UBA5905. The sequence goes on along the minus strand of JAFQFY010000072.1, from coordinate 14,445 downwards.
CACGAAGCCTATCCGCAATGTGTAAAGCTCATCAACTTTGCACGCAATTTTGGCAAAGAGGCGGCGATGTACGCCGGCTTACAACGTGCCGAGGGCGACTACGTGACGGTTATCGACGCGGATTTGCAGCAGCGACCGGAGATCGCGTTGGATATGGTGAGATTCCTCGACGCCAACCCCGATTATGACTGCGTGGCTGCCTATCAGGACACGCGTCGTGAGAACAAATTCATCTCTCTGTGCAAGAAGATGTTCTATAAGCTTATTAACGCCGCCTGTGAGATCGATTTCAAGGCCGGCGCGAGCGATTTCCGCACCATGCGTAAGACGATGGTGGAGGCGGTACTGTCCATGCGTGAGTACCACCGTTTTTCCAAAGGTATTTTTGCTTGGGTCGGTTTTAACACCCATTACGTGCCCTATGTTGCGGATGAACGTCTTTCTGGCAAGTCGACTTGGTCGTTTAAGAAGCTGTGCAAATACGCGTTTGACGGCATCATTTCCTTTACGATATTCCCCCTGCACATCGCCACGGTGGTGGGTACGGTCATGTCCATCGGCGCCTTACTGTACGGTATCGTGGTGCTGGTGCAGAAGCTGGCGTTCGGCATTGATGTGCCCGGCTACACGACCATTGTGTTGCTCATTCTGCTCATCGGTGGCTTGCAGATGATCATGCTCGGCATCATCGGCGAGTATATCGCGCGCATCTATATCCAAGGCAAGCACCGTCCGGTGTTCGTCGCCAAAGAATACATCGACAGCAAGACGGAAGAATAAAAAATAACGCTCGGCATGATGCCGAGCGTTATTTTTTATTTATTCGCGATATGCCTTGCGACGTGTACGCCGCTGGCGGAGGCGTGGGACAGCGAGTGGGTGATGCCACTGCCGTCGCCGATGATATACAGACCTTTATAACGGGATTCGAGTTTGTCGTTGACCTCGACTTCCATGTTATAGAACTTGACCTCCACGCCGTAGAGCAGGGTGTCGTCGTTCGCAGTGCCGGGCGCGACCTTATCGAGCGCGTAGATCATCTCGATGATGCCGTCGAGGATGCGCTTGGGAAGCACCAGACTCAGATCGCCGGGGGTGGCGTTGAGCGTCGGGGTGATGAACGCTTCTTCAATGCGGTTTGGGGTGGAGCGGCGACCGCGGATGAGATCGCCGAACCGTTGGACGATGACGCCGCCGCCGAGCATGTTGCTCAGCCGCGCGATCGACTCGCCGTAGCCGTTGGAATCCTTAAACGGCTCGGAGAAGTGCTTGGCGACGAGCAGAGCGAAGTTGGTGTTCTCCGTTTGCTTGGCGGGATCTTCGTAGCTGTGACCGTTGACGGTGATGATGCCGTTGGTGTTTTCGTTGACCACCGCGCCCTTGGGGTTCATGCAGAATGTACGCACGCGGTCGCCGTATTTTTCGGTGCGGTAGACGATCTTGCTCTCGTACAGCTCGTCGGTCAGGTGCGCAAACACCGCCGCAGGCAGTTCAACGCGCACGCCGATGTCCACGCGCGTGGATTCGGTGGGAATATCGAGGTCCTTGCACACGGTTTCCATCCACTTACTGCCGCTGCGTCCGACCGAAATAATGCAGTCGGTGCAGGCGTAGGTGCCGTGCTTGCAATCGATCTCGTAACCGCCGTCAACGACGCGCACCGTCTGCACGGGGGTGTCGAAGTAGAAGTCGACCTTGTCTTTGAGATCGGCGTACAGATTTTCCAGCACCACGAAGTTGATGTCAGTGCCGAGATGGCGCACCGAGGCGTCGAGCAGATGCAGGTCATTCTGGATGCACAGCGTCTTAAAGCGCGTGCCGGCGGTGGAATACAGCTTCGTTCCCTCGCCGCCGTAGCGCATGTTGATCTCGTCCACATAACGCATCAGCTCGAGTGCCTGCTTTTTGCCGATATACTCGTGCAGGGTGCCGCCGAAATCGTTGGTGATATTATATTTGCCGTCCGAGAATGCGCCGGCGCCGCCAAAGCCGCTCATGATGCTACAGCTCGGGCAACCGATGCAGGTCTTCACTTTGTCGCCGTCGATGGGGCAGCGGCGCTTACCCAGCGCGTGCCCTGCCTCGAACACCGCGACCTTGAGTTCGGGCTTGCGTTGCGCCAGTTCGTAGGCGGAGAAGATGCCGCCGGGGCCGGCGCCGATGATGATGACGTCGTAATTCATATTCCTACCTCCTAAGGTGATGGGAATGCCAAAAGGAATTGTACCATATCATTTAGAGATTTGCAAGTCGTTCTTGCTCTTGAAAAACGATCGGCGTTGTGGTATGCTGTGAGCGAAGGCGGTGAGGCGAATGGATATGCTGTGCGAGCAATGTGAAAACTTCGACTACGACGAGGAACTCGAGGACTATGTGTGCATGATGGAGCTGGATATGGACGAATACGAACGCTTCGTCATGTCGGGGCATCGCCGCTGTCCGTATTACCGTGTGCGCGACGATTACCGCATCGTTCGAAAACAGAACTAAAAAAGCCGTCAACGGATAACCGTTGACGGCTTTTTCGTTTAAATCACTTTGCTTAAAAATTCTTTCAGGCGCGGCGCTTTGGGATGGTCAAATACTTCTTCGGGAGTGCCTTGTTCCATGATGTGACCGCCGTCCATGAAGAACACGCGCGTGCCGACCTCACGGGCGAAGCCCATCTCGTGCGTGACGATGACCATCGTCATGCCCTCGTCGGCGAGTTGTTTGATGAGATCCAGCACCTCGCCGACCATCTCGGGATCGAGCGCGGAGGTGGGTTCGTCGAAGAGGATGACCTTCGGGTTCATCGCCAGCGCGCGAATGATCGCCACGCGCTGTTTTTGTCCGCCCGAGAGGGTGGAGGGATATTTGTCCGCCCAGTCATCCAGACCGATGCGCTGCAACAGGCGGTGGGCGTTCGCCTCGACCTCGGCGCGGAACTTGGCGCGTGCCTCTTTGCCTTTGATCTTTTTCAGACCCACGTGCAAGGGGGCGAGGGTGATGTTTTGCAACACCGTCTTGTTATTAAACAGGTTAAACTGCTGGAACACCATGCCCATACGCTGACGGTGGAAGTTAATGTCCACCTTAAGATCCGTCAGGTCGGCGTTCTCAAAGATGATGGAGCCGGAGGTAGGGTCTTCCATGCAGTTGAGGCAACGCAGGAAGGTGCTCTTACCGCTGCCGGAGGGACCGATGATGACGACGCGCTCGCCTTCGCGGATGGTCTCGGTGATGCCGTCAAGCACGGTCAGGTCGCCGTATTTTTTGGTCAGATCAATTACGTCGATCACTTTTCCTCAAACTCCTTTCCATAATCCTAATGCCCAAAGAGATGAGGGCGACGAGCACGATATAGATGAGCGCCATCGCCAGATAGGGCATCAGGTATTCGTAGGTGCGGTTGCCGATCTCGTTAAAGGTTTTGTACAGGTCGACCGCCGCAACGAAGCTGACGACAGAGGTGTCTTTGACCAGCGCGATGAGCTCGTTGCCGAGGGTGGGCAGGATGTTTTTGACCGCCTGCGGCACGACGATCTTCATCATCGTCGTCGCGTAACTTAAGCCCACGGCGCGTCCTGCTTCCATCTGGCCGCCGTCCACCGACAGGATGCCGCCGCGCATGATCTCGGACACATAGGCGCCGGAGTTGAGACCGAACACCAAAATACAGGTGTTGAGCGAGCCGATGTTGACACCCAAAATGGGGAACAGCACGTAGTAGGCGAGCAACAACTGCACCACGATCGGAGTGCCGCGGAAGAAGCCGACGTATACCGAGCAGATTTTGTCGAGGATGCGAGGCAGAGCCTTGTATTTCGGCATCACCTTGACGGCGGCTATGAGCGTGCCGATCACGATGCCGATGAGCAGACCGGCAAAGGCGATGATCAGGGTGTTGACCAAGCCCTCGCCGAGCACGCGCTGTAATGTGTCGGGGTTAGAGAATTTCTCCCAAAACACCGACCAGCTTTTCGCAATGTTCATACAGAGTTCCTTTCACAACAGAAGCCTCGCCGCTGAATATCAGCGGCGAGGTCGTTGGTGGTTGATCTATTAGCCGTTAACAGCCTTGGCGATCGCGTTGGCGGGAGCGTCGTCCACGATGACGTAGTCGACTTCGCCGTTGATCATCGCCGTGAAGGCGAGGGCCGCGTAGTCGTACTCCATCTTGGTGGCAGGCAGACCGGCGAAGCCGTAGCCGTCGGGATCGTCGCTGTCGCCCTCGATGTAGATGGCGCCGGTGGTGCCGCGCTGGCAACCGATCTTGCAGTCGGCGTTCTTGGCGTTGAGGATCGCCACGACGTTGTCGGCGGTCTTGCAGGCGTCGAACTCGGTGTTGTCAGCCGGCACGACGAGCACCTGGTTGGCGCTGTAATAGGAATCGCTGAAGGTGACGACTTCCTGACGGGCAGGGGTGATGGTCAGACCGGCCATACCGATGTCGCACAGACCCTGCTGAACGGAGGTCACGACCGCTTCGAACTGCATATCCTTGATAACCAGCTCTTTGCCGAGGTACTTTGCCAGACCGTCGGCGATCTCGAGGTCGATACCGCTGAACTTGCCGGCGTCAACCATCTCGAACGGCTCGAAGCCGGTGGAGGTGGCAACAACGAGCTGGTCCTTGCTGGCATCCTCGGTGGCCGAGGTGATCTGGGCGGGCGTGCCGTCGCCGAAGTACTTGTCGCAGATGGCGTCGAAGGTGCCGTCCTCTTTGATCTTTTTGAGGTAGGCGTTGACCTGGCCCAGCAACTCGGCGTCGGTCTTGCTTACGCAGAACGCATAGGACTCTTCGGACAGGGCCACATCGATGACCTTGACCTTGTCGGTGGTGGTGTTCGTGTCACCGTTGTTCGTGCCGCAGGAGCAGCACAGGGTCGCCAGCATCAGAACGGCCAGCAACAGAGCAGTAATTTTTTTCATGATAGTTTCCTCTTTTCGTATGTATTGTGTTGGGGGTTATCCCCTGACAAACAAGAGTATACACCCATATTTGCATATTGTCAACAACTTTTTGCATAAAAATACTAAAAAATTAAAAAATATTTTTTCGTCTTGCTTCTATCCGCAAAAGCGCAGCGTGCAGGCTCATTTTGTATTAAGGAAATATTTTGCGCGCGCATGTACTCATATTAATATAAAATGTTAACATCGCTCGACAATCCTCTTGGTGAAAAAACAAGCTCAAGATTCCGCACTCGTGTAATTTTATACATTTTCTCATGAAAATATACGCTTTCATACATAGCACTCATGCAGGGAAACTATATTTTTTCTTTGTTTTTGTGTTTTTTTCTGCGAAAAATATTGACTTTGCTTTTTCTGTAGTATATTATATATTTAGTAAAATAGGAGGTGTGAGTATGGATAAGATTTTCACTGCGGATATTCCGAAATCGGACCGTATACAAAAACTCATTGACGATTTATATTCCGGTACGCCGACCATCGAGTCGACCCGTGCCGAGATCATAACCGACAGCTATCGTTCCACCGAGGGTCAATCCATCTATCTGCGTAAGGCGAAGGCGTTCCGCGCGCTGGCCGAGCGTTTGCCGGTGGTCATCCGCGACGACGAGTTGATCGTCGGTTGCAACAGCGTTGCGCGCCGCGGCTGTCAGACCTTTCCCGAGTTTTCCAACAAATGGTTAGAGGATGAGATCGACACCATCGCCACGCGTAACGCCGACCCGTTCTACCTCTCCGAGGAGACCGGCAAGAAGCTCAAGGAGATCCACAAATACTGGCAGGGCAAGACCACCAGTGAGCTTGCCTATGCGTACATGGCGCCCGAGACGCGCACCGCGATCGAACATAACATTTTCACCGTCGGCAACTATTTCTACAACGGCATTGGCCACGTCAGTGTCGACTACGGCAAGGTGCTGAAGATCGGCTTCAAAGGCATCGCGGATTACGCCAAGGCCGAGCGCGATAAGTGCCGCGTGTACGACAGCGATTACACGACGCGGTACTACTTCCTGACGGGTATCATCGAGAGCTGCGAGGCGGCGATTATTTTCGCCAAGCGCTATTCTGCGGCCGCACGCGAGCTGGCGAACAAGTGCAGCGATATCAGTCGCCGCAACGAGCTCAACACCATTGCGGATATTTGTGCGCACGTACCCGAAAACGGCGCGCGCAGCTTCCACGAGGCGTGCCAGGCGTTCTGGTTTGTGCAGTTGCTCATCCAGACCGAGTCCAACGGTCACTCGGTGTCGCCCGGTCGCTTTGACCAGTATATGTACCCCTATTACAAAAAAGACATCGACAGCGGCAAACTCACGCGCGAACAGGCGCAGGAGCTTGTGGACTGCGTATGGGTCAAGCTCAACAGCTTGAACAAGGTGCGTGACGCCTTGTCGGCGGAGGGCTTTGCCGGTTACAGCATGTTCCAGAACCTTGTTGTCGGCGGTCAGACCAAGGACGGTATGGACGCGACCAACGATCTGTCCTTCATGTGTATCTCCGCTTCGATGCACGTCAACCTGCCGCAGCCTTCGTTATCCATGCGTGTCTGGAACGGCACGCCGCACGAGTTGCTCGTCAAGGCAGCCGAGTTGACCAAGACGGGTATCGGCCTGCCGGCATACTACAACGACGAGGTCATCATCCCGGCGCTCGTATCGAGAGGCTTGAGCCTCGCGGATGCGCGCAACTACTGCCTGATCGGTTGCGTGGAGCCGCAGACTCCCGGTAAGACGGACGGCTGGCACGACGCGGCGTTCTTCAACATGCTCCGTCCTTTGGAGCTGGTGTTCTCCAATGGCGTGGACAAGGGCGTACAGGTCGGTCCCAAGACCGGCACCATCGCGGATTTCGATACCTTCGACAAGCTCTTTGACGCCTACAAGGCGCAGATGGACTATGCCATTAAGCTCATGGTCAACGCCGACAACGCGGTCGACACGGCGCATATGCAGTTGTGTCCCTTGACCTTCCTGTCGTCCATGGTGGACGATTGTATCGCCAACGGCAAGTCGGCGCAGGAGGGCGGCGCGAAGTATAACTTCACCGGTCCGCAGGGCTTCGGTATCGCCAACGTGGCGGACGGTCTGTACGCGGTCAATGAATTGGTATATAAGACCAAGACCGTCACCCTCGCACAGTTCGCCGACGCGCTCAAAAACAACTTCGGCATGCCGTTCTGTGACGCCTACGCCAAGAGCTTGACCGTTGAGGTCGTCAAGGAGCTCGTCGCGAAGGGCTACGACGTGACCGACGCGCAGATCGCGGAGATCTACGAGCAGGTCAAGGCCAACAAGCAGGATGCGGCGAAGGCGGCGGAATACAAGTCGCTGTACGAAAAGATTAAAACGTTGCCGAAGTTCGGCAACGATCTTGATGAGGTCGATTCGCTCGGTCGCGAGGTTGCATATACCTACACGAGACCGGTTGAGAAATATACCAACCCGCGCGGCGGTCGGTATCACGCCGGCTTGTACCCCGTGTCTGCGAACGTGCCGCTCGGCATGCAGACCGGCGCCACGCCGGACGCCCGTTTGGCAGGCACGCCGATCGCAGACGGCGTATCGCCGGTGGCCGGTTGCGACGTCAACGGTCCGACGGCATCCGCCAACTCGGTGGCCAAGCTCGACCACGGTATCGCCTCCAACGGCACGCTGTTCAACATGAAATTCCATCCGGCGACCCTTAAAGGACGTTCGGGTATCGAGGCGTTCATCTCGCTTATCCGTGTGTTCTTCGACAAGAAGGGCATGCACATGCAGTTCAACGTCGTCAGCCGCGAGACCTTGCGCGACGCGCAGCTGCATCCCGAAAATTACAAAAACCTGGTCGTGCGCGTCGCCGGTTACAGCGCGCTGTTCACGACCCTGTCGAAGTCTTTGCAGGATGATATCATCAACCGTACCGAGCAAAGCAGTTTTTAATCGTTTTTAATTTTACCAATTAAAATACATATTTAGGAGGAAACAAACATGGTACAGGAAGCATTAGGTATGGTGGAAACCAGAGGTCTGGTCGCGGCGATCGAGGCATCGGACGCGATGGTCAAGGCGGCTAACGTACAGCTCGTCGGTTCCGAAAAGATCGGTTCCGGCCTCGTGAGCGTCATGGTGCGCGGCGACGTCGGTGCTGTTAAGGCGGCTGTTGAGGCCGGCGGCAGCGCGGCGGCGAAGCTGGGCGAAGTGGTTGCGACCCACGTCATCCCGAGACCCCACGCCGACGTGGAGAAGCTCATTCCCGTCTTGAAGTGATTTTTACAAAACCGTCTGTACAGCCGACGGCATCGCCGTCGGCTGTGACGGGAGAGTATCGGAGGAACGGATGCTTGCACTCGAACGGCAAAAGAGAATACTGGATCTGTTGAGCCGCGAGGGTGCGGTCGTCGTGAGTAAGCTCAGCGCAGAGCTCGGCGTCACCGAAGAAACGGTGCGCCGCGATCTGGAAAAGCTGGAGAGCAAAGAACTGTTGCGTCGCACCCACGGCGGTGCCTTGCCGATGGACGAGGGGAACTACGAGTTTTCTCTCGAAAAGCGTAAAGGGCTCAATGTCGAGGCCAAGCAGGCGTTGGCGCGTAGAGCGGCACAGTACATCGCCACGGGCGACACCGTCTTTTTGGATGCATCCACCACCACGTTTTATCTTGCCAAAGAGATCAAAACGATGCGCAACATCATTGTTATCACCAACTCCGTTCGTGTGATCAACGAACTGGGAGGCGTTGACGGATTAAAGGTGATTGCGGTCGGCGGTATCGTCAGCCATAATCAGTCGCTGGTCGGCTCGATGGCCGAGAATACGATCCGTCAGCAATATTTCGCCGATAAGATGTTCTTTTCGAGCAAGGGTATCGGCAACAACTCGCTCATTCTCGAGGGTAATGAACAGGAATGTTTCATTAAACAGAGCATGATTCAAAACGCTCGTCAGCGCTTTTACTTGTGCGACCGCTCGAAATTCGGTCGCGTGGGGCACATGCGCCTTTCCTCATTTGAGGAGATCGACTATCTTGTCACTGATGCGACGATCGGGGACGAGCTGAAAACCATATTGGACGAAAACAATGTGACGGTCGTCAATGTGTGACGCCGTCATTTAGGGGGTAAAATTATGTTAGTGAACATGAATGAAGTGCTCAGACCGGCAAAAGCCAACAAGTACGCCGTCGGTCTGTTCAACGCCGTCAACCTGGAGCTGGCGCGCGGCATCATCAGCGCCGCGGAGTCTACGCGTTCGCCCGTGATCATGGGTACGGCAGAGGTGCTGTTGCCTTACGGTCCGTTGGAGGAGGTTTCCTATTACCTCATCCCGATGGCGAAGAAGGCCTCGGTGCCGGTGGTCGTGCATCTCGACCACGGTCTGTCGCGTGAATTGTGCATCAAGGCGCTGGAACTCGGTTTCAGCTCGATCATGTACGACTGCTCGACCGATTCTTACGACGATAACGTGCGCAAGGTCAAGGAGATGGCAGATATCGCCCACTCCTACGGCGCGACCATCGAGGGCGAGCTCGGCCACGTGGGTGACAACGAGGGCTCTGCAGAGGGCAGTTCGCATCTCGCCGATCCGTCCAAGTATTTCACCGATCCCAAGCTCGCCAAGGACTTCGTCGAGAAGACCGGCGTGGACGCGTTGGCGATCGCGGTCGGTAACGCACACGGTGCGTACAAGTTGCCTCCGAAGCTCGACTTTGAGCGCATTCGCACCATCGCGAACACCGTGGACGTGCCGCTGGTGTTGCACGGCGGTTCCGGCCTGACCGACAACGATTTCCGTCAGGCGATCAAAGAGGGTATCAGCAAGGTCAACATCTTCACTGACATCAACGTCGCCGCCGTCGAGGCGGAGTTCAAGAAGTTCTCCAATATGGAAAAGGGTATTATTGACCTGATTCCTGCCGCTGTCGAGGCGGTCAAGCAGGAGAGCATGAAGAAGATGAAACTGTTCAGCAGTGACGGCAAGGCAGACGGCATCCGCTCGGCCGCTGCGAACAGCGCGGACGTCGAGATGATCACCAAGCTCGTCGCCCAGGAAGTGCTCAAATATCTTAACAAATAATTAAATGAACGGACTCGCGTCATGCGAGTCCGTTCATTCTTACAAATGATCCGTTTATGTATGCTCGCGGATTTTTTTGAGTCCGGTAATCGGTGGTTGAAATTCGTTGGGCGATGTGCTATACTGTGGATAACAAAAGAATAAACGCAGATCATCGGGTGCTTCGGCATCCGTTGTCGGACGTACTGCACGACAGTATCGTTAGGGGATAAGGGAATCGCGGTGAAAATCCGCAGCAACAGCCATTGCCGTAACTCATGTTTTGGTGAAAAGTGGTATTACTTTACACAGAAAATATGTCAAGTCGGAATGCTTATCGGTCTGCGACACGGAAAAGTCTCTTGGGCAAACGGGGGAGATGTGTGAAGATCAATGACAGCGGTATGGCAGGATGCCGTATTTTACTCACAGTACCCCGAGAGGGGTACTTTTCTTTTATCCTTTTGTAAAAAAGAAAGGATGGAATATTATGAAAAGAGCACTAAAAACAACCCTGTCCCTCGCGCTTGTGTTGGTCTGCATCGTGTGCGTCACCGCTTGCGGTAACGCCGTTGACGAAACCGGCCTGTGGGAAAACGCCACCTATTTGCAGGATACCACCTTCGGTGAGGGTGCCAAGACGGTGGTCGTCGAGGTGACGGCAGAAGAACAGACGGTGACCTTCACCGTAAAGACCGATAAGGACACCGTCGGCGCCGCCCTGCTTGAACACGACCTCATCGCCGGTGACGAAGGTCAGTACGGACTTTACGTCAAGGTTGTCAACGGCATGACGGCCGATTATGACGTTGACGGCAGTTATTGGGCGTTTTATGAGAACGGCGCCTACGCCAACGGCGGCGTAGACAGCACGCAGATTCAGGAAGGTGTGACATATCAGCTTGCCTACACCAAGTAATCAAACGTCTGCTAAAAAGAGTTCGTTGAGTATTTTCGAGCTGGTGTTGTTCGCCATGCTGGGAGCCTTGATGTTCTGCTCGAAGATCCTCATGGAGTTTTTGCCAAACATTCACCTGCTCGGAATGTTTACCATGGTATTCACGCTGGTCTTTCGTCAAAAAGCATTGATCCCGATCTATGTATACGTTTTGATGAACGGGCTGTACGCCGGATTCAATCTGTGGTGGGTCCCATACTTGTATATCTGGACGATCCTGTGGGGCGTCACCATGCTGTTGCCAAAAGCAATGCCGACGAAGATCGCGTGCGTGGTGTATCCCGTTGTCTGCTGTCTGCACGGCTTGTTATACGGCACGCTGTATGCACCGGCACAGGCGCTGATGTTCGGTTTGGATCTGCGCCAGACGATCGCGTGGATTATTGCCGGCTTGCCGTGGGACGCCGTTCACGGCGTCGGTAATCTGGTTGCCGGTCTGCTGATCCTGCCGCTGACGGCGTTGTTGCGAAAACTGCTTTCGGTAAAACGCACCTGAGTGCATAATCTGGACGCTCACCTCATATAGTGTACAGAACACGATATATGGGGTGATAACATGAAGGGTGCCGTAGAAGAACGGGCGGTGGAGTTGGGCGAGTATATCCTGGAAAACAAAGCGACCGTCCGTGCGGCCGCGAAGCGATTTCACATCAGCAAGTCCACCGTACATAAAGACGTGTCCGAGCGCCTGCGCGTAGTAAATCCGCAGCTCTACGGACAGGTGCGCCACGTGCTGGAAGTGAACAAGGCCCAGCGGCATATCCGCGGCGGTCTGGCGACGCGGCGCAAATACAAAGGGCAATAAAACACAGCCGTCATCGGTCTTATCCGATGACGGCTGTTCTGTTTATTTATTCTGGTTCGGTCTCGTTGTCCGACGCGTCCTCGTTGGGTTGATAGATCGAATAGAGATCGAATTCACCCTTGGTCGGCGTGATGACCGACTGCGTGGGGATCTCGACCGTGGGGAGTTCGGCGGCGAGCTTGTTCAGCTTGCGGTTGTGGAGGATGGCGAACACCCAATAGATGAGGAGCAGCAGCAGGGCGCCGCCCGACACGTACGCGCCGACCTTCAGACCGGGCGTCTCGTAGTCAAAGCGCACCTCGACCGTCTTGCCTGCCGGGCATTTGATCGCCATGAAGCCGACGTTGACCTTCTTGATGGCGGCGGCTTTGCCATCGACGGTGGCGCTCCATCCGTTTTCGTACGGCACGCTGAAAAACACCCAGTTGTCTTCGGCGGTGGTGACCGTGGCGGTGAAGCCGCCGTTATCAACGGTAAAGGAGGAGGCGGTGTTTTCGGCACGCGCATAGCAATCGAGCGCATACGTCTCCTCGTTGAATGCCATGTCGCTTACGCGCAGGTGCGGTATAGTCATCTCAGCGGCGTCCTCGTCCTCGACGACAAGCGCTTTGAGCAGGACGAACTGGCGTTTCCACTCGTCGAGTGCGTCATATTCCGAGCGCGTGATATAGCCGTCGTAGAAGAAGCCCATGGGGATATACAGATCGTTCTCGTAGATGTGATAGCCGTTCTGCGTGTCGTAGAAGCTGTAACCCGGCATGGCGGTCTCGCCGTCGACGATGAAGAAATCGGCTTCATCCTTGCGGTACAGCTGCACGTCGTCGGGCAGCTGCGCATAATCGAACACCCACCGTACCGACAACAGACTGCGCAGGGCATAGAACTCGCTTTCCGGACGAGATGCTACCGAGCGTGATACGCCGACGGATTTATAGAACTCCATCACCGAGCCGGGCACGATGCTGTGGAAGGCTTGTATGGTGGACTGCTCCCAGTACATGCCCTGGTTATCCATGCCGTTGTGCATATCGGTGCGCGCGAACTGCCCCTCGTCCTTGAGCGTAAAGCCGTCGTTTTCGATAAGCTTTTCGATGACATAGTCGTCGGGATAGTTGGATTGTGCCTTGCCGGCAGTGAGGTAATACCAGCCGAACAGCAAGCTTACGCCGACGCACATCGCGGTGCACCACGCCATGAAACGGCGCTTGTCTTCGCGAAACTGCCGCACCAGCAGCAGTGTCAGCACCAAGCCGATGACGGCGATGCCGACATACAGCCAAAAGCGTGCCGGATATTTTTCCAGACCGATTTCCCACTTGCCCGTTTCAGCGTCGGGTTCCCATTTTTCCGGCACGAGTCCGATGAGCACCGTAAACACAGCGGTGATGCCGCCGCTCCAACCGAGCGCACGCGACCAATTCACGGGATAGCGTTCCTCCTGCTCGAAGCAACGCAGAGTGGCGAGCACCAGCATGAGGGTGAGCATATAGTACCAACGCGCGTAATACGCCGCGTTAAAGAGCTGGAACATGGCGTTGAGCACAGGAATGGTGGCACAGAAGAACAGCACCGTGAGCAAACGCCGCAGCCAGTCGGTGTGCTTGCGGCTTTGGAAATAGGCGATCGCACCCGTGCATCCGAAGACAGGGATCCAAGCGGTCATGGAGGACCACTTGTTGTTTGCATCCGGCAGGAAGTTGGCGCGCGCCGGTAATTCGGGAGGGAAAAAGAAGCAGTGGAGAATGTCGTAGAGGCGTTGGCTGTTGCCGTAGATGAGCAGACCCCAGCCCTCGACAGGGGTGTCGGTGCGCGAGTTTTGGATCACGGTGAGGAAGGAGGGCAACAGGATCACCGCGGCAGCGGCGGTGCCGAGCAACGCCTCCAGCCACAAGCCGAAGAAGCGGCGTGTGCACTTTTCCCAATCGCCCGACGCCGCGCGCAACACCCAGTAGATCATGATGAAGATCGCTTGACCGATGAAGAAATAATAGTTGGACAGCGCGCTGAGCAGAACCGCGAGGGCGAACAGGCCGCGTTTGCCGTCTTTCATATACTGTTCGACGCCGAGCAGCATCAGCGGAAACCACAGGATCGCTTCGTGAAAATGGTTAAAGAATATGTTGTATAAAGAAAAGCCGGAGAAAGCATAGAGAATGCCGGCGATCATCGCCGTACGCGGTTGCAGGAAGCGCCGCGTATACGCATACGCGGTCCAGCCGGCACCGCCGATCTTCAGCGCGAGCAACGGCGCCATCATGTAAGGCAGCCAATCGTTCGGGAAGGGGAGGGTCAGCCAGAAGAACGGGCTGCCGAGGAGATAGAACGAATAGGAGCCGATGAAGTTGGCTCCGAGATCCGTCCCCCAGCTCCAGCCGATGTTGCCGCTGCGCACCGCGTCGTGCGCAAGTTGATAGAACGGGATCTGCTGAGCGTTGAAATCGCCGTAGTAGATGAAATAGCCGCGATCATAAATAATGAAGGGCAAAAACAGCAAAATCGCCATACCGAGCGTGATGCCGAAGGTGACAAGGCCGAGTTCCCTTTCTTTCTTGAGTGGTGATACCATACTGAAACCTCCTTAGAGGAATTTTGATCGTATACTATAATACCATATATTGTGAAAAAAGAAAAGAGTGGATTTCGAAAAGAAAAGCCGAGCGCGTGAGCGCTCGGCTTTTCTCATTTTTTC
>JAFQFY010000071.1 GCA_017398485.1 Clostridia bacterium | reverse complement strand
GTCAACGCATACGCGATATACGCCACGGTCCAGTTTGCCGCAAACAGCGAAAACGTCAGATTACACACACCCGACAGCACAAGTCCAAGGCAGATCATATACTTCGCCTTGACCTTATCACCAATCAGGCCGTTGATAAGCTGTCCGATCGCATAGGTGATAAAATACACCGACGACAATGCACCGATGCCGTTCTCGTCAAACAACCCGCTTTCGATCATCTGCGGCGTCACCGTGCTCAAAATATTACGCGCAAAGTACACCGCCAGATAGCATATCGAGCACAACGTGCCCAGCACAATAGCGGTCTTTGCTGCCGGTCTTATGGAAATTTTCATATCAATACGCTTCTTTCACGGTGTAAAGGTTATTTACTATACACATCTCTTTTGAGCACGCCGACGTACGGCAACGCACGGTATTTCTCGTCATAATCCAAGCCGTAACCGACCACAAACTCATCCGGGATCACCGCGCCCACATAGTCTGCGTCGAACTTCACCTCTCGTCGCTCGGGCTTATCCAGCAGCGTGCAGGTCTTGACGCTCTTGGCGCCTTTGAATTCCAGATACCGTTTGAGGTAGGACAGCGTGCGTCCGCTGTCGATGATGTCCTCGACGATGAGAATATCACACTGTTTAATATCCTTGCGTACAAGGTCGAGGATAATGTTAATGTTGCCGGTGGTCTTGGTGTCTGCACCGTAAGAGGACACACGCATAAAGTCGATCTCCAACGGCGTTTTGAGATGTTTCATCAGATCACCCATAAACACCACCGAGCCTTTGAGGATGCACAACAACAGCAGCTTCTTATCCTCTTTGCCGTAATCCGCGTCGATCTGCCGCGCCATACGGCCGACGATCTCTTCGATCTCCTGCTCGGATACCAAAATACGTTCTACGTCTTTATGCATAATTAGCCCTCCGTTTAATATTCCTTGTTTGCCTTGACCATCGCGCGCACCCGTGCGAACGCTGCATCCTCTCCCTGCTCGGCGAGCGTCGTCAGCCATCCCTCCAACAACTCGGAGGTCTCAGGGTGGATCGAGCGGCGCGGCTTGCCGCGCGTAAAGTATTCCAGCGGATGCGTCGGCGCGTAGTTGTCGCCCTGATAGATCTTGCTCGCCGCAACACGGTCGCAGAACATCTCCGCGACGTACCGAAGCGGCATCTTCACCGGCATGACCTTTCGCTCGACGGGATTATAGTCCGTCCAATATTCAAAATGGTGACGATTACGTCCTTTATGATGCAGCCACGCCGATGAATACCCGAACCGCTCACGCTCGACCTCGTTAGGACTGCGCGTGCCCTGGTAATACCGTGCGCCTGCCCAAAACTCGGACGGCGAATATTTCGACAGGTCGTGAAACAACCCCTGCCAGCCTATACCGGCACGAAAACAGTGGCGTATCACCCGATGCCGATGGCGCGTGATGGTACGAAAATGTCCCCAAATCTGCATAATTCTGTCCTTCTTTATACGAAGCGGTTGAAAAACCGTCGAAAATGTGATAGGATTATTTGCAAGAGGTGTCTGCCACTTGCTTGCGCGTTTCGGTTTCGCGCGCCCATTCCGGCTTAAAGATATCGGCAGTCAGGCGCGTCGACGCGAGCGACACGAAATCGTCCTCCGACACGATCAGGTGATCGAGCAGGCGAATGTCCAACTCTTTAAGCACCTTGGCGAAGCGTTTTGTCGTGGAGATATCCGCCTGCGAGGGGAACGCGTGACCGTTGGGATGGTTATGCGCGATGACCACCACGGTGGCGTTGTCGCGCAACGCCTGCTGCACTGCGCCGCGCAGGTTAAATTGCGTGGAGTTGACACTACCCTCAAAGATGCGCGTGGTATTGAGCACCTTGTGGCGGTTGTCCATGCTCAACAGCACCACCGACTCGTTCTTCTGCGCGCTGAACCACGGTACGAGGAACTTGCCGATGCTCGCCGTATCGTATAACAGCGTGCCGCGCGCGTATCGCTCGCGCTGATAGCGACGCGCGATCTGCCCGCACAGGGTGATGAGCGTGGCAATATGCGGCGTGACGCCCTCGATCTTAACGAGGTCCTGATAGTCTGCCTCCAGCACCTTCGACAGACTGCCGAAGGACTGTTCGAGCCGATGGCCGAGGTCGTTGGTGTTGCGGTACGGGATGGCGTAATAGAGTAACATCTCCAACACCTCGTGACCGCCGAAATTCGACAGACCCTCTTGTATAAACCGTTCTTTCATGCGCTGTCGATGTCCCTCGTGAGAGACGGCGTTTTTGTTATCCGCCACGGCTGTCACCTCGCTGATTTTTCTCCACAATAGTGTATCATATCTTATGCCGTTTGTAAAGGAGGCATTGCGTGAAAACCACCATTACCGTCACAAAAAACGACGCCGGCCAGCGATTGGATAAATTCCTGACCAAAACCTACAAGCAACTGCCGATGTCTCTGCTGTATAAAGCCATTCGCAAAAAGGATATTCGCCTCAACGGCAAGCGATGCGACGCCGCCGACCGTCTGTGCGAAGGAGACGTTATCGGTCTGTTCCTCCCCGACGACGTTCTCAAAGAGACTGCGCCGACCTACGAGTTTATGCGCGCCTCCAAGACGCTGGATATCGTCTACGAGGACGAACACATCCTGCTGCTCAACAAAAAGGTCGGTCTGCTCGTGCATCCCGACGACCGCGAGTTTACCGATACGCTCATCTTCCGCGTGCAACGGTATTTGTACGAAAAGGGCGAATACGACCCGACGGCAGAAAACAGCTTTGCGCCGGCGCTGGTCAACCGTATCGACCGCAACACCGCCGGCATCGTCATTGCGGCAAAGACCGCGGTCGCCCTACGTATTCTCAACGATAAGCTCAAGCGCCGCGAGATACAGAAATACTATCAGTGTATCGTGCACGGCTCGATGCCCAAGCGTGAGGATACGCTGGAGGGATATCTCGAAAAAAACGAGGTGCAAAACCGCGTGTATATCTCGGATAAACCGAAGGAAGGCGCGCGCACCGTTCGCACGCGCTATCGCGTGCTCGCCGAGCGCGACGGACTGACGCTGCTCGAGATCCATCTGCTCACGGGACGCACACACCAGATCCGTGCCCACCTGGCGAGTATCGGCCACCCCTTACTCGGGGACGGCAAATACGGCTCGAACACCCTCAACAAGGGCACCGGCTTCGATAAACAGGCACTGTGCTCCTATCGCCTCAAATTCGACTTCACCTCCCCTGCCGACGAGCTCGACTATCTCAACGGCAAACAGTTCACCCTCGACGATATTTGGTTCGTCGACCTGTTCTATGAGGGGAAGATAAAAAAATAAAATCAAAGCGACGGCAGATCAAAGATCTGCCGTCGCTTTTTCATGCTTTTCACATACGATCTTGCCGTCGCGCACGCTCACGCGGATGGTATCCCCTTTTTGATACGCACCGCCGAGCAACTGCTCGGCGATCGGATCTTCCACACAGTTCCGTAGCGCGCGGCGCAACGGACGTGCGCCGTACACGGGATCAAAACCGGCCTTGGCGAGTTGCGGTGCGACCGCCGCGTCCACCTCGCACCGATACCCCATATCCGTCAGACGCATCGCCGTCTGTGCAAGCATACGCTCGGCGATACGCTCTACCTGTTCCTGCTTTAGCGCGCAAAATACAATAATCTCGTCGACGCGATTGATGAATTCCGGGCGAAACAGGCGTTTTAATTCCGCCATTGCGGCGGCACGCACCTCTTTGTTTGCCGTGTCCCCGACCGTCTCGCCGCCAAACCCGACGCGCCCTTGCCCTGCGATCTCCCGTGCGCCGACGTTGGACGTCATTATGATGAGCGTGTTGCGGAAATCCACGCGTCGCCCCTGCGCGTCGGTAAGCTGTCCGTCCTCCAAGATCTGTAACAGCATGTTGAACACGTCAGGATGCGCCTTTTCGATCTCATCAAACAACAGCACGGTATACGGGTGGCGGCGCACCTGCTCGGTGAGCTGACCGCCCTCGTCGTGTCCGATATAGCCGGGCGGCGAGCCGACCATGCGCGACACCGCATGTTTTTCCATATATTCCGACATATCCAGGCGGATCATCGCCTTTTCGTCCCCAAACACCGCCTGTGCAAGTGCCTTACACAGCTCGGTCTTGCCGACGCCGGTAGGTCCAAGAAAAATGAACGATCCCGACGGACGCCGCGGATCGCTCAAACCAATGCGACTGCGGCGCACCGCACGTGCCACCGCCTTCACCGCTTCGTCCTGTCCGACGATGCGACGATGGAGTACCTCCTCCAACTGCCGCAAGCGTCCTTCCTCCTCGCGTCCTACCTGCTCAACCGGGATCCCCGTCCAATCCGCCACCACCGCAGCGACGTCCTGCGCCGTGACCTGTCCTCGCATCTGCACGGTATCCTCCTGCCAGGCCTCCTCGTGCCGCGACAACTGTTCCCGCAACGCGCGTTCCTGTCGCCGCAGGCGCACGGCAAGATCGAAATCCTGCCGCGCGACCGCAGTCTCCTGTTCACGTGCCAGCCGCCGCAGATCGTTCTGCGCGAGCAACGTGTTTTCCTCTTGAGCGAACGCACGCAAGCGAATGCAACTGGCCGCCTCGTCCACGAGATCGATCGCTTTATCCGGTAAAAATCGATCAGGGATATAGCGACAAGAAAGGCGGATGGCGGCCTCGATCGCCTCGTCGGATATCGTAACGTTATGATGCGCTTCGTATCGTCCTCGCAGACCGTTAAGGATCGCACGCGCCTGCGCAGGCGTCGGCTCGTGCACCATCACGGGCTGGAAGCGCCTTTCTAACGCAGAATCCTTTTCGATGTGGCGCCGATATTCCTCGATGGTGGTCGCACCGATCAGCCGCAATTCTCCGCGCGCAAGCAAGGGCTTAAATATATTCGCGGCGTCCACCGCGCCTTCTGCCGCACCAGTGCCGATGAGGTTGTGCAGTTCGTCTATAAACAGCAGCACATCACCGGCTTTGGTCACCTCCGCGACAGCGCTCTTGACGCGTTCTTCAAAATCGCCGCGATATTTCGTGCCGGCGACCATGCCGGTCAGGTCCAGCGTCACCAACCGCTTGTCACACAAAACGTCCGGCACATCTCCGGCGACAATGCGCTGGGCAAGCCCTTCCACGACGGCGGTCTTGCCGACACCCGGCTCACCGATGAGACAAGGGTTATTTTTCATGCGACGGCAGAGAATGCGGATGACGCGGCGGATCTCCTCCTCGCGTCCGACCACCGGATCGAGTCTGCCCATGCGTGCGAGCGCCGTCAGATCGCGGCCGAATTGCTCGAGCGTAGGAGTACGTCCCTTGGCGACACCGGACGCACCCATCGCATCGGCCGCCGTGCGCGGCATGCTCGTGCGTGCAATATCCGCAAGCATTTCGCTCGGTTTGCCGTCAAGTTGTTGGAGCAGTCGCACCGCCACGCTGGTGTCGTCACGCAATATCGCCGAGAGCAGATGCTCGGTGCCTGCCAGTCGATAGCCGGTGTGTGCGGCGTCGGTCAGCGCCATTTCCATCGCCGCCTTTGCACGCGGCGTCAGATCCTCCGGCGTGAGCATACTGGCCATACCGCCCGCTTCGCTCGCCAGGATCTTTTCCACGTAGCGCAACACCGTGATGCCGCGCGCGTGCAACACCGTTGCCGCGACGCCGGTGCCTTCACGCAACAGCCCCAACAGCAGATGCTCGGTACCGATATAGGTATGCCCCATCTCGCGCGCCGCTTCTATGGCTAAATTCAGCGCCGAATTTGCCTTTTCCGTAAACCGCTTAAACCGATACATAACCACGCCTCCTCTGTATAGAATATAGACGCGTTTTTGTCCCTTTATACATACGCAGGATTTCATTCACCACTTCGCGCACAGTGACATAGTATGGCAGTGTAAGGGGGTGGAATACATGTGCTTGCGTAACCTGTTCTGCGGCAACGACTGCACCTGGATTTTGTTCATCATCATCGTTCTGTTGCTGATCGATAACGATGATTGCGAAACCGGTCGTGGCGGTTGTGGTTGTGGCTGCAACTAATCCCATACGGCGACAGGGTGGGTACCGGACGGTACCCACCCACTTTTTTATTGACAAATTTGTCGAAATTTGGTAATATCACGGTGTAGACAAGCTGTAAAAGGAGATGTTCTCATGACCTCAACCGGTATCGTGCGCCGTATTGACAGCGTTGGGCGTTTCGTGTTGCCCATCGAACTGCGCCGCACCTTGCAGATCGAAGACAACGATTCTTTGGAGATCTTCGTAGAGGATAATACCATCGTGCTTAAAAAATACCAGCCGGCGTGCATCTTCTGCGGCAACGCACGCGACGTTTCCACCTACAAGGGCAAAAACGTCTGCACCGAATGCATCGACACCCTGCAAACCATTAAATAAAAAAGCAGTGCCATAAGAGTCGCACTCTAAAGGACAGTAAAAGAGCGAACAAAGCGTTCGCTCTTTTTTTGTTGACTTATTTACCTATTTATGATATCATAATATCAAGATATCATAGAGGAGGAAAATATGAATAAATCTAAAGTTTCTACTCAAGAAAAAGTGATGTTGCCACTACGACTCCCCCCTGATGTTTACCAAAAAGTCAGAAGAAAAGTTAATACAAAAAAAGACGATATTCGGGGATATAGCATAAACGAATATTTAACCGAACTTGTAATGAAAGATTTGGGGGTTAAAAAATAATGGCAAACTTATCAAAACTCAAGCGCGATGAGATGATTGCATTTCTGGATGAGCTGAAGAAAACCCATAGTGATGATGCTTCTATCCGTGCTTTCAATATGATTGAAAACCATCTCCGTGAGAAGAAATACGGTTTGGTATGGGAAGAGCATAGCGAAGAGGTGGATGAACTTTTAGCGGAAAATATTCCCGTACTGACGGCGGACAAAGATCGCCGTCTATGTACGGATGAAAATTTACCGTGGAATTTCATCATTCAAGGCGATAACCTTCAAGCTCTCTACCTTCTGGAAAAGACACATCGTGGCAAGGTGGATTGTATCTATATTGACCCACCCTACAATACCGGTGCAACGGACTGGAAATATAACAATGACTATGTTGGCAAGGAAGATGAATATAGACATAGCAAATGGTTATCTATGATGAAGAACCGTTTGCTCCTTGC
>JAFQFY010000070.1 GCA_017398485.1 Clostridia bacterium | reverse complement strand
GGCTATATATTATCACAAAATCGTTTTTCTTGCAAGCATCGCGGATGAATATCCACACTTGTTAGGGTGCTCCCTAACACCCCAAACCTTACTCAGAGTAAAAAAAAGAATGTTCATAGCGGACTAAAGTCCGTTATGAACATTCAACATGGTCGAGATGACAGGATTCGAACCTGCGGCCTCTTCGTCCCGAACGAAGCGCGCTACCAAACTGCGCTACATCTCGTTATTTAGTTGTTATCTTGTCTCTTTCCCTGCAAGGACGATCCCTCTTGCGGTGCCCGATTTTGCCATTGCTCGCTATCGCTCGCGCAAAATCGACCGCAGCGCTTCGCCCTGCTCGCTGTTTCCGCCACCGGCGGCGCTCGCACGGCTCACCCGAACGAAGCGCGCTACCAAACTGCGCTACATCTCGTTATTTGTTTCAGCGTATCTACACTCACTTGGGAAAATGCCGCACGCGGCATTTTCGTGGGGGCGACCACCGCTCCCATCGGTGCAGACGCTCTGCGGGTCGCCCCGCTGCGCTACATCTCGTTATTTGTTTCAGCGTTTCTACGCTCACTTGGGAAAATGCCGCCTTTGTTGCTTGACAGCCACATTATTATAGTACGCGTTCAGCGGTTTGTCAATGGTTTTTTCACCGCAAAAACAAATTTCCGCCCGATCTCCGCCCAAAACATTGACAAACCCCCTTTTATAGCGGTATACTTATAAGGATTAAACTATTTTTCAGCGTTACCGCAAAGGAGAGATTCGTATGGCTTCCATTCCCGAGCTGTTCGGCAGCATGGTCTTTAATGACACCGTCATGCAAGCGCGCCTGCCTAAGGACACCTATCAGGCGCTCAAAAACACCATGCAAAACGGACGGCACCTCGACCCGGCCGTCGCGGCTGTGGTCGCCGGCGCCATGAAGGACTGGGCGATCGAAAAGGGTGCGACCCATTATACCCACTGGTTCCAGCCGATGACCGGTATCGCCGCGGAGAAGCACGACAGCTTTATCTCCCCGACCGCCGACGGCAAGGTCATCATGGAATTCTCCGGCAAGGAACTCATCAAGGGCGAAGCAGACGCCTCCTCCTTCCCCTCCGGCGGTCTGCGCGCGACCTTTGAGGCGCGCGGCTACACCGCGTGGGACCCCACCTCCTACGCTTTCATTAAAGATAATACTCTGTGCATTCCCACCGCATTTTGCTCCTACGGCGGTGAGGCGCTGGATAAAAAGACGCCCCTGCTGCGCTCGATGGAGGCCATCAGCAAGCAGGCGTTGCGCGTCGTGAAGCTCTTCGGTCACGAGGACGTCACCATGGTGCACTCGACGGTCGGTCCCGAGCAGGAATACTTCCTCATCGACAAGGCGATGTACGATCGCCGCAAGGACCTCATCAATACCGGTCGCACCCTGTTCGGCGCCAAGCCCTCCAAGGGACAGGAACTGGACGACCACTACTACGGCACCATCAAGACACGCGTCGCCGCCTATATGCGCGACCTCGACGAGGAGCTGTGGAAGCTCGGCGTGCTCTCCAAGACCGAGCACAACGAGGCCGCGCCGGCACAGCACGAAATGGCGCCCATCTTCACCACCACCAACATCGCCGCCGACCACAATCAGCTCACCATGGAGCTGATGAAAAAGGTCGCCGAGCGTCACGATCTGGTTTGCCTGCTGCACGAAAAGCCGTTCGCCGGCGTCAACGGCAGCGGCAAGCACAACAACTGGTCCCTCTCCACCGACACGGGCATGAACCTGCTCGAGCCGGGCGAGACGCCGCACGAAAACGCACAGTTCCTGCTGTTCCTGTGCGCCGTCATCAAGGCGGTGGACGACTATCAGGACATGCTGCGCGTATCCATCGCGAGCGCGGGCAACGACCACCGTCTCGGCGCGCAAGAGGCACCGCCTGCGGTGGTGTCCATCTTCCTCGGGGACGAGCTGACCGCCATCCTCGAAGCGATCGAGAACGGCACGGCCTACGACGCGAAAGAAAAAGTGCAGATGAAGGTCGGCGTACATACCCTGCCGCGTTTCCCCAAGGATACCACCGACCGCAACCGCACTTCTCCGTTCGCCTTTACCGGCAACAAGTTTGAGTTCCGTATGCTCGGCTCCTCACAGCCCGTATCCGAGCCGAACGTCGTACTCAACACCGCCGTCGCCGGCGTGCTGGACGATTTCGCCGCCGAGTTGGAGAGCGCCGAGGACTTCAACGCCGCTTTGCAGACGCTCATCCGCCGCGTCATCAAAGAACACAAGCGCATCATCTTCAACGGTAACGGCTATGACGATGCGTGGCTCGCAGAGGCCGAAAAGCGCGGCCTGCTCAACCTGCCCACCACCGCCGACTGCCTGCCCTGCTATATTCTGCCCAAGAATATAGCCCTGTTCGAGAAATACGGCGTCTATTCCGAGGCGGAGATGCGCGCGCGCTACGATATCTATCTGACCAACTACGCCAAGGTGCTGCACATTGAGGCGTGCACCATGCTGAGCATGACACGCAAGGACATCGTACCTGCCGCTATCCGCTACGGTCGCGAGCTTGCCGATGCCATCATCAGCAAAAAAGCCGCCAAGCGCGGCATCCACTGTAAGGTGGAGGAACGCCTACTGGTGAATATCCAGCGTCACACCGCCGCCCTCGTCGAAGCGCTCGACGCGCTCGACGCGCACGTGCAGGCGGTAGACGCGATGAGCGGCGGTCAAGAGCGCGCGAACTACTATCGCGACGCGATCATTCCCGCGATGGATACCCTGCGTGCCGAGGCTGACTCGCTGGAAATGCTGGTTGCCAAGGACCTGTGGCCGTTGCCCAGCTACGGCGATATTCTGTTCTCGGTGAGATAATAGTAAGGAATGGTATTTTCTATGAAAAAACAGCTTTTACGCATGGCGTCTCTTATAGCGGCCATGTTGCTGCTCGCCGCCTCGTTGCCGGTGTCTGCCGAACGTCCGAAGGGCTTTGACGCGGATGGGTGCATGCCCCTCATCACCGAGCCGGGCAACTGCACCGAGGAGCTGATCTACTGCCGCGGCGATGAAGACCTGACCATCGACGAGATCACCTGGGTCGACTCCGATCAAGGCAAAGCAGTGCGCTTCAACGGCATCGACGAATATTTCCGCATCGGCTACCATAGCCTGCAGATCGCCGACTACACCCTGTCGATGTGGGTATACTGGGAAGGCGCCTCCACTGCCGAAGGCGGCTCGACGCTGGAAAATCAGCGCATCTTCTCCGCGCGCGGCACCTACCGCGATCGCCAATACGTCACCCTCTCCCCGATGGAGACCACCGCCGAAGGCGTCGACGGTCTGCGACTGCACATGCGCTATGAAGCGTCCGACTGGGAACTGCAACCGACGCAGGCACAGCCGCTGGAACAAAACGCGTGGCATCACATCGCCGTCGTCGGCACCGAGGAATCCCTCTGCCTGTATCTTGACGGGCGACTCGTCGACGAGGAGTTGACCATGATGAGCCTCGCAGACATGCGCCCACAGCAGTTGTATCTCGGCAAAGGACCGACCTACGGCGGCGACGGCTATTTTAACGGACTCATGGACAACGTATATCTGTACAAGCGCGCGTTGACCGGCGGCGAGGTCGCGACCATCGTCAATAACCAGCAGCCGACCACCTCCACCGCAACCACCACGAGCCCGACCTTCAGTAATAACGACGACTCGCCCTCGGTCAGCCAACCGAGCAACACCGACTATTCCCTGCCGGCGATCCCGCCGATCGTGTACATCGTCAGCGGCACGGTAGCGGCGCTCATCCTCGTGCTGATCATCACCGTGAACATCCGCTATGCCAAAGCACAAAAGAAAGCGGATGCACCGCCACCCGATAAACAATAACTAAAACGACCCCATCGCAACGGCGTTGGGGTCGTTTCTTATTCTCCGATATAGGTGAAGCGGCGGTAAGTAACGCCGTCACGCTCTACGGTGTCGTTCCACATGGACGCCGGACGCACCCACAGACCGCCCTCACCGTACAGCGCGCGGTATACCACCATCGGCTCGAGCGTCTCCGAATGGGCGGCAACGCCCACCACCTCGTACTCGTTGCCTTTAAAATGCCGATATTTCCCCGTGCGGATCTCCTCGTGTTGCATACGATCCCTCCGTTCCACCCGTATTGTACCACACGCACGTCCGTCGTGCAAGCAAAAAGCGACCGATCGGTCGATCGGTCGCTTCGGGGAGCACAATTTATTTAATGATCTCGCCCATGGTGCCGGGAGCCACCGCACCGGCGTTGGACTCGTCGGTATCAATGTGCATCGCCAGCGCGTACTTGTCGCTCACGCGCACGACCACGTCACCGAAAACGGTCTCACGACCCTCGGACGGCACGCGCACGGACACGATCTGCTTGTCGACCAGACCCATCGCGGCGGCGTCAGCGGTGGTCATGTGGATATGGCGCTTCGCGGCGATGACGCCCTCGGCAAGCTCCACCTCGCCGCAGGGACCGACCAGCTTGCACGCGCCGCTGCCGGCGATGTCACCCGACTCACGGATGGGCGCGGCAACGCCGATCGAACGAGCGTCGGTCAGGGACAGCTCCACCTGCGTCTCGGGACGCACGGGGCCGAGAATGGAAACGCCGGTGAGCGTCTTCTTCGGGCCGACGACGTCCACACGCTCGGCGCAGGCAAACTGGCCGGGCTGGGACAGATCCTTCTTCTTGGTCAGCTCGTAACCGGCACCAAACAGGGTCTCCAGATCCTTTTGGGTCACGTGCAGGTGACGGGCAGAGGTTTCTACCAAGACTTCCATAGACATAGCATTAACACTCCTTTTACTATTGGCGGATTTTCCGCACGATTTCTTCTATTGTACAGCAAATCCGCACACAATTCAAGACAAAATATTCCGCGCGGCGAAGAAAACCGTGAAAAATCTGCGTTGCAATTATTGAGAAATGTGGTAGAATAGAAAAAAGAGCCTTTTGACAGATCATTTACTGCGTTAGGAGTTTCTATATGATAACACGAAGACTGTTTGGCGGCCTTGTCGCCGTCGCCCTGCTCATCAGCCTCGCGTGCGTATGCGCGCCGACGGCATCAGCGGCCGAGGACGGCGCGATCGGCTACACCCTGCCGGAGGGCAAGGTGATCTATTCCGACACGGCGTTGCTGGTCAACCTCGGCAGCGACACCGATCGCGACGTCGTGCTGTATGCCAAGGCGGCAGACGAGGTGCGCGCACCCGGCGCCATGATACGCTATATGGTGGTGACCTACACCCTGCACCGTCTGAAAGAGACCGGCATGGACATGGACGCCGTCACCGGAAGCTATACGGTGGAAATGTTCAATAACTACGTCGCCGGCACCGGCGTGCCGACCGCCAACATGCAATACGGCGAGACCTGGACACTGCGCGACCTGTTAACCGTATCCTTTATCCAAAACGCGAGCGACGCGGTGACGGTGCTCGCCCACACACTCGACGGCAGTGTGGAAAAATTCGTCGAGGGCATGAACGCGCTCGCTGACGAGATCGGCTGTGACTACACCCACTACGCCAACGTTACGGGACTGGACTCGTTGAGCCAATACACCACCGCACGCGACGTGTACCGCATCATTCGCTACGGGCAGACCTTCTCTGCCTTCGAGAGCATCGTCGGCTGTCGCCTGTACACCGTCAAGCCTCTCGCCGGCGGCACCGAGCGCACCCTCTATTCCGTCAACAGTATGCAGCAGTCGTCCAGCACCTTCTACTATTCGCCGCTGGCGTTCAGCCGCACCGGCCTGTCGGAGCACGAGGGCCGCACCTGCGCCTCGGTGGCGCGGGACAGCGGCTACGAATATCTCGTGGTGGTGATGAGCTGCCCCGAGACCAACGACGCGGGCGAATACGGCCTGCACTATCAGGACACGCGCACCCTTTTCCGCTGGGCGTTCAACCAGTTTGAGCACTCCACCCTGCTCGCCAAGAGCGAGATCCTCGCGAGCGTCAAGGTGGATCTTTCCTGGAACACCGACCACGTCAATCTCGTGCCCGAACGCGAGTTCTCCACCGTGGTGGAAAACAAGCTCGACCCGTCACAGGTCATCAAAAAAGTGACGGTATATGAGCAAAACATCAAAGCGCCCGTGGAAAAAGGCACGGTGCTCGGCAAGGTCGAGCTGATCGTCAACGTCGACCAGAAGATCGGCGAGGTCAACCTCGTCGCCGCCGACACCCTCAACCGCAACTGGCTTCTGTTCGCGTTCAGCGGCATCTCAGGCTTCTTCACGTCCCCGTGGTTCTGGGTGGGCATCGTCCTGCTGCTGTTGCTCATCGGCGGCTACATCGTGCTAAACATCACCTATAACCGCCGCCGTCGGCGCAATCGCTTGCAGCGCATCAAACCCCATCGTTGAGGTGAACTTCCATGTCCGACAACACGACTTCACCGCGCCTGACCGACATTTCGCATATCCGCGATCTGCTCGAACGACACGGTTTTCACTTTTCCAAAAAATTAGGGCAGAATTTTCTCGTCAATCCCTCGGTGTGTCCGCGCATGGCCGAGGCGTGCGGCGCGAACGCCGACAGCGGCGTGTTGGAGATCGGCCCCGGCATCGGCGTGCTTACGCGTGAGCTCGCCGCGCGCGCCGGCAAGGTGGTCGCGATCGAATTAGACGACCGTCTGCCGCCCGTGCTCGCGGAAACGCTCGCCGAGCAGGACAACGTGGAGATCGTCTCCGGTGACTGCTTAAAGATCGACCTGGCACGCCTGATCGCCGAGAAATTCGGCGATCGTTCGGTCGCGGTGTGCGCCAATTTGCCGTATTATATCACCTCGCCGATCATCATGCGTCTGTTGGAAAGCCGCCTGCCGGTGACCAACATCACCGTCATGGTGCAAAAGGAGGCTGCCCAACGGCTGTGCGCCAAGCCGGGCACGCGCGAGGCAGGCGCCGTCACGCTGGCGGTGCAATATTATGCCGAAGCCGAGACGCTGTTCTCGGTATCCCGCGGCAGTTTTCTGCCGGCGCCCAACGTCGACAGCGCCGTTATCCGCCTAACCGTCCGGCAAACGCCGCCCTGCAAGGCGCGGGACGAAGCGCTTATGTTCCGCATCATACGCGCCGGCTTCGGTCAGCGCCGAAAAACACTGCTCAACTCACTGGGTACGCTCGGATATTCCAAGGACGTTTTAACCGCCGCCATGGCGGCGCCCGGCGTGCCGCCGACCGCGCGCGCCGAGCAACTCACACTGGAACAGTTCGCCGCCCTCGCCAACGCCCTGTAATAATAAAAGGCCGCCCGATCGGGCGGCCTTTATCTGTTTTAGTTTTCGGCGTCTTCATTCACCAGATCGCCGCTGAACTTCATGAGCTGTTCCTTCTGCTCGTCCGTCAACGAACGGAATGCTACAAGCATCGCCTGCTCACGAGGCGTCAGCTCCACGGCCACGACCGTGTCCATCGCGTCCTGCAAGGTCACGATCACCGGCGGTGCCTCTTTACCGAGCAGCTCGTCGACGCTCACGCCGAACAGCTCCGCCAGCGTCACCAGACAGGTCTTATCGGGATTGGCGCGGTCGGTCTCGTATTTGGTGTAGGCGGTGCGGTGAATGTTGAGCCGTTCCGCCACCTCACCCTGCGTCAGATGCGCCGCCTTGCGCAGCGTACGTAAACGCAACGCAAACGCCGAACGTTCTTCCCGATTCATCGCCTCACCCCTTTCGTTTTCTTCCTTATCATATCATGCCGTGCGCCAAATCACAACAAAAACCTCGACCAAATATGTGAACTTTCGTCACTTTTCGACAAATGCTCGTGCATGACGCCCATATACGATTTAAACGTCCTTACAAAATTCACTTGTAATTCTTTACAAGGTTTGTTATACTATAATACACAATTAATGGGAAATAAAGGAGGTGCCGATATGGATAAGATCAAACCGTCCAAGCGATGGTTATGGTATTTCAGTTTAGCGGCGGCACTCATCATAGTATTTAAGCTCTGTGACAATATTGGGCAGGTATTCGGCACGATCGGGCTGGTCATTCGCATTTTGACCCCGTTCGTGGCAGGTCTGATGATCGCATTTCTGCTGCACAAGCCGAGTCTGTGGCTGGAAAAACGCTTTTTACGGCTCAAAGGGCGCTTCTGGCAAGGTGCGTCACGGCCGTTGTCGCTGACGATCGTCTATTTAACGGTGCTCGGCGTGTTGGCGTTGCTTATCTCGCTGGTATTGCCGCATTTGGTGACCAGCCTCATTGACCTGTTCAAAAAATTGCCCGGTCTGCTCAACGAGGCAATCGCGCGTCTGGAAACGATGAAGACCTCCGGTCTGTTGGAGAATCTGCACGTCACCGAGTGGCTTGACGGTTTGTACGAATCGCTCGTGCAGGCATCCTCCCAGCTCATCAGCGCCGAAAACGTAATGAACGCCCTGCGCGGCGTGCTCAACTTCACCACCTCGATCGTCGACATCGTCATCGCGATCATCGTGTCGGTGTATATGCTCGCCGGTCGCGAGCATCTGACGTGCGAGGCGAAGGCTGTATGCGGTCTGTTCATGACGGGCGAGCGCGTGAACACGCTCACCGACTACGGCCGCAAGACCGCCGCGATCTTCTATAACTACTTCTACGGCGCCCTGCTTGACGCGCTGGTCGTCGGCGTGGTGGTGTCGATCGGTCTGTCCGTTTTCCGCGTGCCGTACGCGGTGCTGCTGGGTCTGTCTCTGGGTCTGCTCAATATGATCCCCTATTTCGGCGCGATCATCGGCTGTATCGGTATCGTGCTGGTGACGTTGCTGACCAACAACATTTACGCCGCCATCGGCGTGGCGATATTCGTCATCGTTGTACAGCAGGTGGATGCCAACATCATCCAGCCGCGCGTGGTAGGCAGCTCGGTCGGCCTGCGTCCCATCTACGTATTGCTGGCGATCACCCTGTTCGGCGGTCTGTTCGGCTTCTGGGGCATCTTCCTCGGTGTGCCGATCATGGCGGTCATCCAGATGTTCGTCAAGGACGCCATCGCCTATAAGCGCGAAAAACAAGCGAAGAAAAACACCCCCATCGAATAAACCGTTAAAAAGGCAAACCGAGATCGGTTTGCCTTTTTAACACACGATAAAGGAGAATGTCGCATGAAAATCGTTATCCCCGACGCCGACACCATCGTCAGCGAGGGCGTGACCCTCGACCGCCTGCACGCGCTCGGCGACGTGACGGAATATGACCTGACCTCCCCCGAGGAATTATGCGCACGCATCGCCGCCGCAGACATGGTGCTGTGCAACAAGGCGCAAATGACCGCCGAGGTGATGGCGGCGGCGCCGAACCTGCGGTACGTCGGCCTGTTCGCCACCGGCTATAACAACGTCGACCTCGACTACGCCGCCGCACACGGTATCGCCGTGTGCAACGTGCCCGGCTATTCCACCGAGGCGGTGGCACAGCATACCTTTGCGCTCATTCTCGCGCTGACCAACCGCGTGGGCGAATACGACGCGACCGTCGCGCGCGGCGATTGGATCAAAAGCCGCACCTTCTCCTATTTTCCCTTTCCGCTGTCCGAGCTGAGCGGCAAAGCCGTCGGCATCGTCGGCTACGGCGCGATCGGGCGACGGGTGGCATGCATCGCCAAAGCCTTTGGTATGCAAGTGCTCGTGTATACGCGCCGTCCCTGCGGCGACGACGCCGTCGAGCAGGTATCGCTCGACGACCTGCTCGTGCGCGCCGATATCGTCACTCTGCACTGTCCTCTCAACGAGCAGTCGAGAGGCATGATGGACGCCGCCGCGTTTGCGCGCATGAAAAAAGGTGCCATCTTTATCAACACCGCGCGCGGTCCTCTCGTGGACGAGGTTGCTCTGCGCGAAGCGCTGGACAGCGGTCATCTGCTGGGCGCCGGTCTGGACGTGCTGTGTGACGAGCCAATGAACGCCGCCTGCCCTCTGCTGGGCGCGCCGCGATGCCTGATCACACCGCATATCGCATGGGCCGGCGTGGAAACGCGCCTGCGCCTGGTCGATATCGTGGCGGCAAACGTGCGCGCGTATCTGGACGGTAAGCCGATCAACGTCGTGACGAAATAACTTGACTTTTTGGGGAAATCGTGTATAATAACCCATGGATTTCCGTAAAAGGGAGTAGCTTGCGGACGTCAAGTCCGTGCCCTCGGCGTCAATACGGTCGTCACGACCCGCCACGGGATTAAATAGCAAGACTTTTACCAAGACGCTCTCTTGGTAAAAGTCTTTATTTTTTTAGGAGGTATAGTATGGACGTTCTCAATCAGATGCTCGACGTATTTTCCAACGTCGGCAACATCACCTGGCAACAGATCGTCATGTGGGTCATCGGCGCCGTGCTGATCTATCTGGCGATCAAAAAGGATATGGAGCCGACGCTGCTGTTGCCTATGGGCTTCGGCGCGATCCTCGTCAACCTGCCGTGGTCCGGCGTGGTCGACCGCTATTATCAAAAGGTCGCCGGCGGCGAGATCCTGCTCGACCCCGTTAAAGGCAAAGAGCTCTTTGAAGCCGGCGCCGAAGGCGTCAGCTACGAACCCGGCGTCATTGATGAGCTGTTCGGTATGGGCATCGCCAACGAGCTGTTTCCGCTTCTGCTGTTCGTCGGCATCGGCGCGATGATCGACTTCGGTCCCCTGCTCTCCAACCCGAAGCTGATGATCTTCGGCGCGGCGGCGCAGTTCGGCATTTTCATGACCCTCAGCCTCGCGGCGCTGTTCGGCTTTGATCTCAAAGACGCGGCGTCCATCGCCATCATCGGCGCGGCAGACGGCCCGACTTCTATCTTCGTGGCCAACTTCCTGCAATCCAAATACGTCGGCGCGATCATGGTCGCGGCGTACTCCTACATGGCGCTCGTGCCGGTCATTCAGCCGCCGGTCATCCGCCTGCTCACCACCAAGAAGGAGCGCATGATCCGCATGCCGTATAAGCCGGCGGCGGTGTCCAAGACCACCAAGATCCTGTTCCCCATCGTCATCACGGTCATCACCGGTATCGTCGCGCCGCGCAGCGTTGCGCTCATCGGTTTCCTGATGTTCGGTAACCTCATCCGCGAATGCGGCGTGCTGGACAGCCTCTCCGAGACCGCACAGAAGGTGCTTGCCAACCTCGTGACGCTGTTCCTCGGCATCACCATCGCCACCAAGATGCAGGCCGAGCAGTTCCTGTCGCTCGAAACGCTGATGATCATCGGCCTCGGTCTGGTCGCATTCATCTTCGATACTGCCGGCGGCGTGCTGTTTGCTAAGGTCATCAACCTTTTCGCCAAACCCGGTAACAAGCTCAACCCGATGATCGGTGCGGCAGGCATCTCCGCCTTCCCGATGTCTGCACGCGTGGTGCACAAGATGGGTCTCAAAGAAGATCCGCAGAACTTCCTGCTGATGCACTCCATCGGCGTCAACGTTTCCGGCCAGATCGCGTCGGTCATCGCCGGCGGCATGATCCTGAATTTGATTGGTTGAGGTGACAGATATGAATGTACAAGCGTTTTTGGATACTCTCCCGTATATGGGTCTGGGCATGCTCGGCATCTTCGTGGTCACCGGCGTGATCATCTTGGCGATGTACGCGCTCAACGCCATCTTCAAGGAGAAGAAATAAATAAGCAAAAAGTCCCGAGGCGGTTGCCTCGGGACTTTTCTTATATACCCAGCAGTTTTTTTGCGTTGCCGCAGGCGATCGCCTCGCGCTCGGCGGCGGTCAGCGACAGGCTGTCAAGCAAGCGCCACTCCATCGGCGCGGCGTGCCACGGCGTATCGGTACCGAACAGCATTTTGTCCACACCGTGTTTGTCGAGAATGGAGGCGGCGTAATGCTTCGGCATCATGCAGTAGCCGAGCGATGTGTCAAAATAGAGGTTGTCGCGCCCGCACAGACGCGCGAGCACCTCGTCGCCGCACCCGACGCCGCCCCAGTGCGCCGCCACCACCGGCGAGTCAAACCAGCCGAGCGCGACCTCCAATTTTTCCGGCGTACCGCCGTAGGGCGGCGTGCAGCCGTAGTCGTGCCCGGCGTGAAACAGCGTGATCAACCCAAGCGACGAGATCTTTCGGTACAGCGGCTTCATCTTCGGATCATCCGCCGAAAAATGCTGATAATCGGGATGGAGCTTGACGCCCTTGAGCCCGAGCGCCTTGATACGCTCCAATTCCTCAAACGCATCCTCGCTGTCGGGATAGACCGATCCGAACGCGACGAGGTCACCGCCGTTGATGGACGCGGCGAAGTCGTTGACCTTCTGTTGCTGGTGCGCGTTGGTAGCAATATTCATCACCACCGCCACGTCCACGCCGTCCGTGCGCATACGCGCGCGCAAACCATCCACTGTGCCGTCGGTGCTCGGTTGCAGACCGCCCGACGCAAACGCGAGCTTGTCGATCGCGCGCGCCGCGATAGCGGTCGGGAAGCAATGGGTATGAAAATCTATGACCATAGTAAACACCTCAAATGCAGTATCCGTGTCTTTGGTGGGAATTATACCACGAACAGCATGAAATTTCAATGGGAGGAATGAAGAAAAAGCCGTCGATACCCCTGCGGTCGGGGAATTGGCGCGAAGCGTCAATTCGGGCAAATCGGAATAAAACCAATGCTTGCACAAATTCCGACGATGTGCGCCACCGACGCAAAGAGAGAGGAGTACCCACGGCCGGACTCTGAACCGCCATCGGCGGCAAGGGCGGCTCCTGCGCCTACGACAGCTTTTTGTTTGCCGTCGATGTTTGTTTTGCTAAAAGCAAAACGGCCGGTCGAGAGCTTCCATAGACACCCACACCAAATAAAAAGGGACTAAAAGTAGTGTAAGTTGAGGTGAAAACGACCAAAAGTAGTGTGCATTATCTATTCGACAAATTGGAATTTGTCGATTTGTTTAGTCTGTGTGGCTTTGCGATTGGAATTGACACTCTTCAAGAAACTGCAACTCTTTTTTCAGTTTTCGCAAACGCCACTCCACTAATGCTATGGGTATTGCAAATATAAACGGTGCACGCTTTCCGTTGAAAAACAGTTTCACAAACCAGTTTGTGCTTTCGTTCCAATCAAAGAGATTAAAAATCGATACGACAAGCGCAACAAGAGCCAATACGATGGCTACAATATAAAACACTTTTCTGAAAATGCATAGCCGTTTATATCGTTTTCGCATAACTTCTAAATCGTGCATCGTTTTCCGCTCCTTGTCAAATTCAAGTTTGTCTAATAGAATTATATCATAATTTTGTAAAGCAATCAAGGCGAAGCCTTGCATATCATCCGCAACTTGTTGCGGTATATCACCAACACGCAGTGTTGTATCTCATCAAGCCGCAGGAGTATGCACCTTCGGTGATGATATACGCCTTACGGCGATGATATACACGCTAAAGCGTGATGATATACCAAGCCTGCGGCTTGGATAAAAAAACACTCGTTCAAGAGAACGAGTGTTTTTTGGTGTCCACGGCCGGACTCTGAACCGCCATCGGCGGCAAGGGCGGCTCCTGCGCATACGACAGCTTTTTGTTTGCCGTCGATGTTTGTTTTGCTAAAAGCAAAACGGCC